>DATMTO010000219.1:0-6601 GCA_035564055.1 Rhodocyclaceae bacterium
CCTCGTGATGCGCAGCGTCAATCTGCTCGACGAACTTACGGCACGCGCTGCGGCGTAGACGCCGCAAGCGCCGGCCTTGTCCGACAGCCAGCGGAAGCTCGACTACGCTGCCCTGGATGCAGCCATTGATGCCTGCGCTAACGGTCTGCTCGCACTCGGGCTGCAACGCGGCGAGCGCGTTGCCTTCTGGCTCGACAAACGGATGGAAGCGGTGATCGCAGCCTTTGCCGCGGCGCGCGCCGGCGGTGTCTTTGTGCCGATCAATCCCTTGCTCAAAAGCGCACAGGTCGAGCACATCCTGCGCGATTGCAATGTGCGCGTGTTCGTCACCACGCCCGAGCGCCACACCTTGCTGGCCGACGTGCTGCCGAACTGCACTGATCTGCGCCATGTCGTGCTCACCGGCGCCGGCGCATCCAATACGGTGGGCTGGAACGAGTTGCTGGCGGCAGCGCCACAAGCCCGGCACCGCGTTATCGACAGCGACCTGGCGGCGATCTTCTACACCTCGGGCAGCACCGGCCGGCCCAAGGGCGTGATGCTGTCGCACCGCAATCTCGTGGTCGGTGCGGCCAGTGTGGCTAGCTATCTCGGCAATCATGCCGGCGACAGTCTGCTTGCCGCCCTGCCCCTCTCCTTTGACGCCGGCTTCAGCCAGCTCACCACCGCCTTCCACAGCGGCGCGCGCGTGGTCTTGCATAACTACCTGCTGCCGCAGGATCTGCTGAAAATCCTGGCGCGCGAAAAGATCACCGGTCTCACCGCAGTGCCGCCGCTCTACATGCAGCTCGCGCAGCAGCAATGGCCGCCCGGCCTCGACACGCATCTGCGCTATTTCGCCAACACCGGCGGGCGCATGCCGCTGGCGACGCTGCAACGACTGCGTGCCCTGCTGCCGCAGAGCCGGCCCTTTCTGATGTACGGGCTGACCGAGGCGTTCCGCTCTACCTATCTCTCGCCGCATGAGGTGGATACGCGACCCGATTCGATCGGCAAGGCCATCCCCAATGCCGAGGTGCTGGTACTGCGCCCCGACGGCAGCGAATGTGCCGCCAACGAGCCGGGCGAGCTCGTGCATCGTGGCGCGCTGGTGGCGTTGGGTTACTGGAACGATGCGGCCACCACCGCACAGCGCTTCAAGCCGCTGCCGCCGCGCGCTGGCCAGGTGCTCGACGAGATCGCCGTGTTTTCCGGCGACACGGTACGCCGCGATGCCGAGGGCTTTCTGTATTTCATCGGCCGCAAGGACGAGATGATCAAGACCTCGGGCTACCGCATCAGTCCCGCCGAAATCGAGGAGGCCGTGCATGCCACCGGCCTGGTAGCCGAATGCTGCGCCTACGGGGTTGCCGATGAAGCACTGGGTCAGGTCATTCATCTCGCCGCAGTGCCGGCCGGCGCCGAGACGCTGAGCGTTGAATCGCTGCTGGCGGCCTGTCGCGCGCGCCTGCCGGCCTACATGCTGCCGGCGCATGTCACGATTGATCGTCATCCGCTGCCGCGCAATGCCAACGGCAAGATCGACCGGCTGCTGCTGGCCGGAAAGGATACGCAATGAACATCCGGCGCCTGCTGCGAATGATGATCTGGCTGCTCGTCATCGGCACGCTGCTCACCGCCGTGGCCGCGTGGCTGGCCTACCGCGCCATCGACCGTTCGCCCAACGACCTGCTGCGCTACACGGAGCGCCGCCTGATCGGGCATCCCAAGCTCGAACTCGTGGCTTTGCCGGTCATCCACCATCTGCGCGCCGCAATCGAAAGGCCGGTTGCCGACGGTTTGACGCCGAGCATGCAAGGCAAGGGCGCACAGACGCAGCCCTTGCCGCCGCAACAATACGATGCCGCCGGGCGACCGCTGCCGGTTGCGGCCGATGCGCTCGCCCGTCCCGTCGTCGCACAGTCGCAGGGCCGTGTCGTGCGCGTAGCCGGCAGCGAGGAGCTGGTACGCGCCGTAATCGAGGCAACGCCGGGCACTACCATTGAGCTCCTGCCGGGGACCTATCCTCATCTGGGCGATCTCAAGACCCAGCGTCCGGGCACGCCGGCGGCGCCCATTCTCGTCAGGGCGCGCCAGCCGGGCTCGGCCATTCTCGAATTCGAAGGCGGCGAAGGTTTCCGCGTCGCGCATTCCTACTGGCAATTCGAGAATCTGGATATGCGCGGCGTCTGCAAGGAAGACGCCTGGTGCGAGCATGCCTTCCATATCTACGACGCGGCCCGCGGCGTGGTCGTGCGCAACAACCGCATCAGCAATTTCAACGCCCACATCAAGGTCAACGGCGTCGATGGCCGCTGGCCAGACTATGGGCTGCTGCAATACAACACGCTGACCAACTCGGCACCACGCCGCACCGGCCTGCCGACCACGCCCTTCGATCTGGTCGGCGCCAATGGCTGGACCGTGGCGGATAACGTGGTCAGCAATTTCGTCAAACTCGAAGGCAACCAGATCTCCTACGGTCTGTTCATGAAGGGCGGCAGTCACGAGGGCCGCATCGAACGCAATCTGCTGGTGTGCAGCCTGCACGACATTTCCCTGCCCGGCGTGCGCGTGGGCATCTCGATGGGCGGCGGCACCACCACCCAGGGCTTTTGCCGCGACAAGGTCTGCGCCACCGAACACACGCGCGGCGTGGTCGCCAACAATATCGTCGCGCATTGCAACGATGCCGGTATCGACGTCAATCGTTCCAACCAGATTCTGGTCGCCCACAATATCCTGATCAACACCGCCGGCATTACCCTGCGCGACCCGATCTCCTCGGCGCGGATCGAGGCGAACCTGCTGGAGGGTAATGTGCATGCCCGTGACGGTGCCCTGACCGAGATGCGGGACAACCTGATCGGCTCACTGCATCGCCGTTTCGTCGATGCCGACCGGCTTGATCTGGGCTGGCGCGACACGCCTGCCGCCGTGCCGGCCGATCCGCAAGTCGGTGATGATTTCTGCCGCCGCAAGCGCAGCGCTAGCACACTGCCCGGTGCCTTCGATAGCGCTGCGCCCTGCACCGCCAAGCCCGCTGGCGAGGCCTCCCATATATGACATCGCCCAGTCTCCCACGCCATCTGCTGAAAACCTCCTGGGCGCATGCCGACGGCGAACTGCTGATCGGCGGTCAGCCGGTTTCCGCCATCGCAGCAGCCCTTAACGCCGACGCCTTCTATGTCTACGACGCCGCACTGATGCGGCAGCGCATGGCCGAGCTGCGCGCCGCCCTGCCGGCCGGCGTCCACATCCGCTACGCGCTCAAGGCCAATCCCTATCCGCCCGTGGCCGCACTGATGGCCGGGCTGGCCGACGGCATGGACGTGGCGTCGGCCAATGAATTGCGCATCGCGCTCGATGCAGGCGTCGCTGCACAGGACATCAGCTTCGCCGGTCCCGGCAAGCGCGACGCAGAACTGGCGCAGGCGATCGTTGCCGGCTGCCTCATCAATCTCGAATCGCTGAACGAAGCCGCGCGTGTCGCGGCCCTCGGCAAGTCGCTGGATCGCAAGCCGCGCGTCGCGCTGCGACTCAACCCCGATTTCGAACTGCGCGGCGCCGGCATGCGCATGAGCGGGGGCGCCAAGCCCTTCGGCGTCGATGCCGAAGATGCGCCTGAAGCATTGTGCGAAATTGCCGCACTCGGCCTGGATTGCGAAGGCCTGCACATTTTCAGCGGCTCTCAGTCGCTCAAGGCCGACGCGATTGCGGCCAGCCTGGAGCAGGCCTATGCGCTGGCGGAACGCCTGCTGCCGCATCTGGCCGCACCGCTGCGACAGCTCAATCTTGGCGGCGGTTTCGGGATTCCCTACTTCCCGGGCGAGCCGCCGCTCGACCTTGCGCCGATCAGCGCCGCGCTCAAGGGGATTGTCACCCGCGCCGGGCAGACCATGCCGCAGGCCGACCTGCATCTGGAGCTGGGGCGCTACCTGGTGGGCGAAGCCGGTTGCTATGTGACGCGCATCGTCGACCGCAAGCTGTCGCGCGGGCAGGTTTTTCTGATCACTGCCGGCGGCATGAATCATCATCTCGCCGCCAGCGGCAATCTCGGTCAGGTGCTGCGCAAGAATTACCCGGTCGCCATCGGCAATCGCTTCACGGCAGCGACCGAGGAAAACGCGACCGTCTGTGGTCCGCTCTGCTCGCCACTCGACGTACTCGCTGAAAACTATGCACTGCCGCGGGCTGAAGTCGGCGATCTGGTGGTCGTGTTCCAGTCCGGCGCCTACGGTGCCAGCGCCAGCCCGCAGGGCTTCCTGTCGCACGCGCCGCTGGTGGAGACGCTGGTCGGATGAGCGAGACGATGAACAAGTCCCCGGCCATCTCCATTATCGTGCCGACGCGCAACCGCCCACATCTGTTGCAGGCGGCGCTCGCCTCGATTGCGGCGCAGCGCTGCGACGACTATGAGGTCATCGTCATCGATGACGGTTCCGACGAGACGCAGCGCAGCGCCTGCGCGGCATTACCGGAGCTGGCCGACGCGCGTTTCCGTCTGCATCTGCTCGGCCTGTCGGGCCAGCACGGCAGCGGCCCTTCAGTGATCCGCAACGCCGGCCTCGATCTGGCGCGCGGCGAGATCGTCGTCTTCCTCGACGACGACGACTGCTGGACTGATCCAGAACACCTCGCGCGCCTGCTCGCCGCCTTCGCTGCCCACCCGGATGTCGATGCCTACATCGCCCGCCAGCAGGCGGTACGGACCGATGGCAGCATTACGCCGGAAGCCTGGCTGCCCGGCCTCGCCACGCGTTTGCAGACGCAGACCGTGCTCGCCCTGCCGGCCGAACTGGCCGCGCTGACCGAAGCCGGCGGCTTTGCGCATCTGAATATCTTCGCCGTGCGCCGCAGTCTCGCGCTGGCGATCGGCGGCTTCTGGGAGCGCACCAGCTATGAGGAAGATCGCGACTTTTTCTGGCGCAGCATCGACCGCGCCGCCGCCGTTGTCTTCGACCCGCATGTCGTGGCCCGGCACAATATCCCGGACCGCGCCAAGCAGGACAACGTGACGACGCGCTACAGCCAGACCGAACGCTGGCTGATCTCGGTGCTGGTGTCACAACACATTTCGGTGAGCGTGAGGAGGCCGGCAATTGCGCGCCTGAATCGTGGCTACGCGGGCGACATCCTTCGCCATCTCAGCCGCCACCATGCGGCCGAACAACGGCTCCCCACCGCCGCATACTTTGCGCGCCAGGCGCTGGCAGCGCGCTATTCATCGAAGTGGCTGGCCTACACCCTCTATCTCTCGCTGCTGGCATGCATGCGTAAAACGGAACACATAAAGTGAAGTACAAGGCCCTGGTCATCGGCGACGATACGCGCAGCTTTCTCGCCACCGTGCGTTCGCTCGGACGCGGCGATATTGAGGTGCATGTCGCGCCCTATAACTTCGCCTCGCCGGCGCTGGCCTCAGGCTATATCGCCAAGGTCCATCGCCTGCCCTACTACCTCGATGGCGGCGCCGAGTGGTTGGAGGCCATGGTGCGCCTGCTGACTGCGGAGAAGTTCGATCTGATCATCCCCTGCGAGGAACGCAGCCTGTTGCCGCTGCACCTGCATCGTGATCGTCTCGCCCCCCTGGCGCGCTTGGCCATTCCCGACCAGCGCAGCCTCGACGCCTTCTTCGACAAGTCGCAGACGCGCGCGCTGGCCGCCCAGTGCGGCGTACCTGTCGCTGCCGGCGAGGAGATTACGGCGCAGACGACCACCGACGCGCTCATCGAGAAGCTGGGCCTGCCGCTGATCGTCAAGCCGCGCCACTCCTACGAATGGCCGGAACTCTATGTGCGCACTTCGGCGCAAAGGCTGGATACGCGCGAGGCGCTCGGGCACTGGCTCGAACGGCACGGTGCCGAGCCGGGGCGTCATCTCGCCGAAGCCGTTTTCCCCGGCGTTGGCCTGGGTCTATCAGTGCTGTGCTCGGCCGGCCGCGTAATGCTCGCCTTCGAACACCGCCGCGTGCATGAGGAGTTTGGCAGCAGCTTCTATCGCAAGAGCGTGGCTGTCGATCCGGCGCGGCTGCGGGCGGTGCAGGCCATGGTCGCGGCGCTCGGCTACACCGGCCTGGCCATGTTCGAGTTTCGCGAGAATCCGGCCGACGGCGAATGGATATTGCTGGAGGTGAATGCACGGCCCTGGGGCTCGCTGCCGCTGCCGGTGGCGCTGGGGGTGGATTTTCCACTGGCGCTGTTCCGCCTCATGGTCGAAGGCACCGAGCCGCAGGATCGCGGCTATTTGCCCGAACGCTATTGCCGCAATTTCTTCAGCGACTTGTGGCAGATCCGCAAGAAGCTGGCCGACGGCGGGCTGTCTTCGCTGGCGGCCCTGGGCACCTGGCTATGGAGCTTCCGCCGCGTCTTGCTCGGCCGTGAATACAGCGATCTGCGGGTCGCCGACGACACTGCGCCTGCCCGCCAGGAATGTCGCGCGTTTTTTGCCGAGCGACTGGAAGGCTTGCGCTTCCGCCTGTTCGGCCCGGCCCGGCCGTCTCCGCGCAAGACGCTCGATCCGCACGGCACGGTGCTGTTCATCTGCCAGGGCAATATCTGTCGCAGCCCCTATGCCGAGCACAAGTTGCGGGCACTGCTCGGCGCCGCCAGCGCAATCAAGG
>DATMTO010000220.1:0-5195 GCA_035564055.1 Rhodocyclaceae bacterium
GGCGCTCACGCTGGTGGCGCGCGCCTGATACAGACGCGAGCGCGCGGCGGCGACGCTGGGGCTGTTGGCTTCGGCGGCGGCGATCAGCTCGTTGAGCAGCGGGTCGTCGAACTGGGCCCACCACTGGCGCAGATCCGAAACCTTGCCGTCGTGCGGCAGCGGCACCTGCCACTGCGGCGGAATTTTTGCTTCAAGCCCCAGCATGGCCTCGGTCTTGCTGTCGTGATCCTGAAACAGGGCGCAGCCGCCGAGGAGCGGTAGTGCGAGCAAGGGCAACAAGAGTGAGCGGCGCTGCATGATCAGGGACGGAGAAGGTTGTTGACGGTGCCGAGCACGTGCCGGCGCAGGGCTTCGACGCTGAAGTCGGCGTCGGGATGGCAGGCACGGCATTCGTTGAGCGAGGCGAGCGGCAGCAGCGCCACGCCGACCATGCTCATGAAGATGAGGTGCGGCGCCATGTTCGGATTGATCTCGCCGCGCGCCTGCGCTGCGGCGATGGCTTCAGTCAGCAGATTGACGCGGGCCACCGGCACATGCGGCATGACACGCCGGCACAGTTCGCCGGAAGCGCTGCCGATGTCGCTGAGCCACATCGGCGCGAGCCATGGCTGGCGCAGCACATGGTCGAGCAGGCAATCGGCCATGGCGCGCAGGATGCCGAGCGGATCGTGCATGGACTCGGCCTGGATCGGCTCGTGCAGCGCATGCACAAAGGGCAGGATGCGTTCGTTGACCACGGCGTCGAGCAGTTGGTCGCGATTGGCAAAGTGGTAATGCACCATGGCGCTGGTGACACCGACCTCTTTGGCGATATGGGCGAGCGTGGTGGCGGCGACGCCCTGTCGGCTGAACAGGACGACGGCGGCATCGAGAAATTGGTCGCGGCTGAGATGGCGGCGGCTGCCGCGGCTCGGCTTGGGGCTTGCTGCTGTCATAGTCGGCAATGCTAACTAATGAGTTAGTTAACTGCAAGCTATGGATACGAAAAGACTATTTTTTGTGCCTTGGTTTTATGTAAGGTTCAGGCCGACGCCACATCCAGAGCAGCACCGCGACAAAAACCAGAGGGGCGCCCCAGCGTGCCCACTCTGCCCAGGACGGCAGCGGCATGAACTGCAACGAAACGGCGCTGAAGGCCAGGGCGCCGCTGGCGAACCATTTGGCCTTGCGCGAGATGGCGCCGTGCAGGCGCCAGTGGTGGATGTGCGGGCCGAAGGTACGGTGGCGGAGCAGCCAGGCTTCGAGGCGTGGCCAACCCTGACTGGCGGCCCAGGCAGCGAGCAGCACAAAGGGCACTGTCGGCATGACCGGCAGGAAGACGCCGATCACCGCAAGCAGCAGCGAAACGACGGCGAGCGTGCGCCAGAGCAGGATTTTGAGCGACTTGACCATGAGCGAAGGAGTAGCGCGACAAGGATAGCCCGACTCCGTGCCACTCGCACGTGATTGGTCAGGTCAGACCATCCTTGCCTTATCTACTTCACGGTTCCTGGCCGCATGCTTTAACGCGCCGCCGCGGCCAGCTTCAGCCAGGTATCGACAACCGTGTCCGGGTTCAGCGACATGCTCTGTATGCCTTGCTGCATCAGCCAGATGGCGAGATCGGGATGGTCCGACGGTCCCTGCCCGCAGATGCCGACATACTTGCCGGCACGGTTGCAGGCCTGGATCGCCATCGCCAGCAAGGCTTCGACGGCCGCATCGCGTTCGTCGAAGGCCGAGGCCACCAGCGCCGAGTCGCGATCGACGCCGAGCGTGAGCTGGGTCATGTCGTTGGAGCCGATCGAGAAGCCGTCGAAGTATTCGAGGAACTGGTCGGCGAGAATCGCGTTGGACGGAATCTCGCACATCATGACGATGCGTAATCCATTCTCTCCGCGCTTGAGGCCATGCTTGGCGAGCAGGTCGATCACGCCGGCGGCTTCATCCAGGCGACGTACGAAGGGCACCATCAATTCGACATTGGTGAGCTTGAGTTCCTCGCGCACCTTCTTCATCGCCGCAGCTTCCATGGCGAAGCACTCGGCGAACTCCGGCGCGACGTAGCGCGAGGCACCGCGGAAGCCGAGCATGGGGTTTTCTTCTTCCGGCTCGTAGAGCGTGCCGCCGAGCAGCTTGCGGTATTCGTTGGACTTGAAGTCGGACAGACGCACGATCACCGGCTTGGGGTAGAAGGCGGCGGCGATGGTGGCGACGCCCTCGACCAGCTTGTCCACGAAGAAGTCGCGCGGACTGGCGTAGCCGCGGGCGCGGCGCTGGATCTCTTCGCGCAGATTGGCCGGCAGGCGGTCGAAATCCAGCACCGCCTTCGGATGCACGCCGATCATGTTGTTGATGACGAACTCCAGCCGCGCCAGGCCGACGCCGGCATTGGGAATCTGGGCGAAGGAGAAGGCCAGCTCCGGGTTGCCGACATTCATGGTCAGCTTGACCGGAATCTCGGGCAGGGCGCCCATGTCCTGGCGGGTGACGTCGAATTCAAGGCGGCCGCGATAGATGTAGCCGGTGTCGCCCTCGGCACAGGAAACGGTGACGCTGTCGCCGTCCTTGAGCACTTCGGTCGCATCGCCGCAGCCGACCACGGCTGGAATGCCGAGTTCGCGGGCGATGATGGCGGCGTGACAGGTGCGGCCGCCGCGGTTGGTCACAATCGCGGCGGCGCGCTTCATGACCGGCTCCCAGTTAGGGTCCGTCATGTCGGCGACCAGAATATCGCCGATCTGTACCCGGCTCATCTCCGCCGGGTCATGCACGATGCGCACCGAACCGCTGCCGATCTTCTGTCCAATGGCCCGGCCCTCAGTGAGCACCTTGCCATGTTGTTGTAGACGATATTTCTCGATCACGCCACCACGCTGTGATTGCACCGTCTCCGGGCGCGCCTGCAGCACGTACAGTTTGCCGTCGCGGCCGTCCTTGCCCCACTCGATGTCCATGGGGCAGCCGTAGTGCTTTTCGATCTGGATCGCATACTCGGCCAGCTCCCTGATTTCGGCATCGTTGAGCGCAAAGCGCTGGCGATCAGCCTCCGGCACGTCCTCGGTGCGGGTTGATTTTCCGGCGGTGCGCGCATCGCCAAAGACCATGCGGATCAGTTTGGAGCCGAGGTTGCGGCGAATGATCGCGCGCGTCGGCTTGTGCACATAGAACTCGTCCGGATTCACCGCGCCCTGGACCACGGTTTCACCGAGGCCGTAGCTGGCGGTGATGAACACCACCTGATCGAAACCGCTTTCGGTGTCGATGCTGAACATCACGCCGGAAGCGCCGGTATCCGAGCGCACCATGCGCTGCACGCCGGCTGAAAGCGCCACATCGCCCTGGTGATAGCCTTTGTGTACGCGGTAGGCGATGGCCCGGTCGTTGTAGAGCGAGGCGAACACTTCCTTGATGGCGTGCAGGATGTTGGGCAGGCCGTGAATATTAAGGAAGGTTTCCTGCTGGCCGGCGAAGGAGGCATCGGGCAGGTCTTCCGCCGTCGCCGAGGAGCGCACCGCGAACGAGGCATCGTCGCCGGCGTCGAGCGCTGCATAGGCCGCGCCGATGGCAGCTTCCAGCTCGGGCGTGAGGGGCGCTTCAATGACCCAGCGGCGAATCTCGGCACCGGTTTTCTGCAGCGCTTCCACATCGTCAACGTCGAGTGCATCGAGCGCCGCGTTGATGCGTGCAGTCAGGCCGGAGCGGGAAATAAAATCGCGAAAGGCGCTGGCGGTGGTGGCAAAGCCGTCGGGCACACGCACACCGGCGCTGGCCAGCTGGGTGATGAGTTCGCCCAGCGACGCATTCTTGCCGCCGACTTCGGCAACGTCGCTCATACGCAATTGCGTGTAGGGGATGGTGTGGCGGATACTGCTGGGGGAGGTCTTGTGGATCTCGGCCATGTTGCTTTCTCGCTTGTGGTGAAAAAACAGAACTGCTTTCACTTTAGCCGATATGCTCAGTAAGAGGTCCGTAAGGGAGAAGAACTTTGATTGAGATCACGTTTACCTGACTGGGGAAAGCATGCAACGCACGATTTTCTTCGTTTCCGACGGTACCGGCATCACCGCCGAGGCGCTCGGCCACAGCCTGCTCAGTCAGTTCGAGGGCGTGCAGCTACGCGAGGTGCGCATGCCTTTTGTGGATACGCCCGAGAAGCTCGAAGCCTGCCTCGCCCGCATCGCCGAAGCACGCCAGACCGACGGCGCCCGGCCTATCGTGGTGACCACGCTGGTGCGCAGCGAAACGGCGCAAAGGCTGCAGAGTGCCGACGCCTTGGTGCTGAATTTCTTCGATTCCTTCATCGCTCCGCTCGAAGCCGAACTCGGCCTGCGAGCCACGCACATGGCCGGCCGCGCGCGCGGCGGTGCTACCAGCAAGGACTACATTGCCCGCGTTGCCGCCATCGACTTCACCGTGGCGCACGACGACGGCGTCAGTGCGCGCGGGCTGGAGCTGGCCGACCTTATCCTGGTCGGCGTATCCCGCAGCGGCAAGACCCCGACCAGCCTGTATCTGGCGCTGCAGTTCGGCCTCAAGACCGCCAACTATCCGCTCATCCCCGAGGACTTCGATCGCCATGCCCTGCCGCCCGCGCTGCTGCCGTATCGCGACAAGCTCTATGGCCTCAGCATCGACCCCGAGCGCCTCAGCCGCATCCGCGAAGAACGCCGCCCCGGCAGCAACTACGCCAAGCTCGCCAACTGCCGCGCCGAAGTCGAAGCCGCCGAAGCCATGATGCGCACCCACGGCATTCCCTGGCTCGACGCGAGCAGCAAGTCGATCGAGGAGATCGCGGCGACGCTGGTGGAGGAGTTGAGCAAGCGGAGGAAACCCCGATAAATTTTCCACGCACTTTTGGGGGGGCGAACGCTGTCCGTACTTTGCTCTATCAATAGGCTGATGGATGAACGGTCAAGGTCATGAAAGGAAAGAGAAATAGGGTGTTAGCATGTGCTTTCTTTTCATTGATAGGCTGACCGGTGGGTCCGTCTAATAACTGTTAGGCATCATGAATACCGTCGAGAGGGACACTAGTGAGGTTGTAAAAGCCGGTTTTGGTCGAGTTTGCGACGACTTTACAAAACTTGTTGGAACATTGGGTTTCGTCAGAACGAACAGCCGCAGTCGAGAGTGGAGCTGTGTTGAGAATGGACTTGTTAGGGTGATTTACTTTCACCGGTCAGGTAGCTCTTATGGCGCCCCTAGAAATAATT
>DATMTO010000221.1:0-3403 GCA_035564055.1 Rhodocyclaceae bacterium
GGGTGCGGACCAGGCTGCTCACCTGCAGCGTCGGCTGGGCCGCGCCGTCGAAGGTGGCGACGACATACTGCGCGCCGTAGCGCGGATCGGTTTCCAGGCGCGCGGTGGTGCTGTTGCCGCTCCAGCTGCTGCTGAAGGAGCGCTGCCAGTCGGTATGCACCGAAGGTACCGGCACGCATACCGTCGCCGGTCCGGTCTTGCTCAGCGTCACGTTGGTGGTGACTTCGAAGGTGCGCCAGTTGCCCGGCTGTGGATTGAAGCTGCGCTGTGCTTCCTCGGCAAATACCGAGGCGGGCAGGGCGCCCAGCAGCAGGGTGCCGGGTGCAGCCTTGAGCAGGGCGCGACGCGTGGCAAAACGATTCGATGCGGTCATGGTAAATCCAGTCAGTCGAAAATAAGAGGTGCAGATTACGGCGGCGGCGCACACGGCGCCGCTATTCCTTCAGCAATTGCGCGAGGGCGTCGCGGAAAGCACTATCGCTTGCATCCAGCGCACCGACGGCACGCCAGCGCGCCTTACCCTTGCGGTCCACCAGTACCGTCGTCGGCAGGACAGCGCCGCCCCATTTGGCGAAGCTCTGGCCGGACGGATCGAGCAGCAGCGTCAGCGCCGACCTGTTCGCTACCGGCGAACGGCGGACACGCTCGGCCGGCTCCTTGTAATTGACGCCGAGCACGACCAGCCTGTCTGCTTCAGACTTGGCCACGCCATCGAGAAAGGCCATCTCCTCGGCGCAGTATTCGCACCAGGTCGCCCAGAAGCTCACGACCACCACCTTGCCGCGCAGATCCGCCAGCCGCCATTGCTTGCCGTTCAAGTCTTCCAGCTGCAAGGCCGGGGTTGCATGAGCGGCTGGCCAGGCCTGCAACGGCGTATCTTTTGCCGCAACGGATTGGCCGGCGAACGCGGCCAGCAACCCGAGTGCGACGACGATGCGGCGATAGCGGCTCAAGGGGCGGCGCGTCCGTCCGTTCAGAACGCCGCCAGCGCGGCGTTGAACGTCTGGCTCGGGCGCAGCACGGCGTTGGTCTTGGCGTCGTCGGTGCGGTAGTAGCCGCCCAGATCGGCCGGCTTGCCGCCGGACGCGATGATCTCGCCAATGATCTTGGCCTCGTTTTCCTTCAGCGTTTTCGCCAGCGGGGCAAACTTCGCCTTCAGCTCGGCATCGTCGCTCTGCGCCGCCAGGGCTTCGGCCCAGTACAGCGCCAGATAGAAGTGGCTGCCGCGCACGTCGAATTCGCCGGGCTTGCGGCCGGGCGAGCGATTCTCGTCGAGGAAGCGCGCATTGGCCTGGTCCAGCGTCTTGGCGAAAACCTTGGCCTTGGCGTTGTTGGCGCCGCTGCCGATATTGCCGAGATGTTCCAGCGAAGCCGCCAGCGCGAGGAACTCGCCGAGCGAATCCCAGCGCAGATGGCTGTCCTCGACGAACTGCTGCACATGCTTGGGCGCCGAACCACCGGCACCGGTTTCGAACAGGCCGCCGCCATTCATCAGCGGCACGATGGACAGCATCTTGGCGCTGGTGCCGAGTTCCATGATCGGGAACAGGTCGGTCAGGTAGTCGCGCAGCACATTGCCGGTGACCGAGATGGTGTCCTGGCCCTTGCGGATGCGGTCGATCGAATACTGGATGGCCTTGACCGGCGAGAGGATGTGGAGCTCGAGTCCGCTCGTGTCATGCTCGGGCAGGTAAGCCTTGACCTTGGCAATGAGTTGGCGATCGTGAGCGCGGTTTTCGTCAAGCCAGAATACGGCCGGCGTGTTGGAGAGGCGGGCGCGATTGACAGCCAGTTTGACCCAGTCGCGGATCGGCGCATCCTTGACCTGGCACATGCGCCAGATGTCGCCGGCTTCGACCTGGTGTTCGAAAATCACCTTGCCGTCCTGGTCGGTCACGCGCACGCTGCCGTCGGCAGGGATCTGGAAGGTCTTGTCGTGCGAGCCGTATTCCTCGGCCTGCTGCGCCATCAGGCCGACGTTGGGCACGCTGCCCATGGTCTTGGGGTCGTAGGCGCCGTTCTTCTTGCAGTCGGCGATCACCACTTCATAGATGCCAGCGTAGCAGCGGTCCGGAATCGATGCCTCGGTATCCTGCAGCTCGCCCTTGGCGTTCCACATCTTGCCCGAGTCGCGGATCATTGCCGGCATCGAGGCATCGACGATCACGTCGCTGGGCACATGCAGATTGGTGATGCCCTTGTCCGAGTTCACCATCGCCAGCGCGGGGCGCTGCGCGTACAGCGCGGCGATGTCGGCTTCAATGGCGGCGCGTTGCAGTTCCGGCAGATTGGGCAGCTTGGCGTAGAGGTCGCCAATGCCGTTGTTCGGATCAAAGCCGATGCCGGCCAGCGAGGCGGCGTGCTTTTCCAGCACCGGCGCATAGAACACGGAAACGAAGTGGCCGAAGATGATGGGGTCGGAAACCTTCATCATGGTCGCCTTGAGGTGCACCGAGAACAGCACGTCCTTGGCCTTGGCCGCGTCGATGGCGGCGGCGATGAAGGCGCGCAGCGACTTTTTGCTCATGAAGGTGGCATCGACCACCTCGCCGGCGAGCACCGCTACCTTTTCCTTCAGCACCGTGGTCTTGCCCGAGGCTTCCACCAGCTCGATCTTCAAGGCACCGGCCTTCTCGATCAGCGCCGACTTCTCGTTGCCGTAGAAATCGCCGCCGTCCATGTGGGCGACGAAAGTCTTGGAGTCGGCGCTCCAGGCGCCCATCTTGTGCGGATTCTTGCGCGCATAGCCCTTGACCGAGGGCGGGGCGCGGCGGTCGGAATTGCCTTCACGCAGCACCGGATTCACATTGCTGCCCTTGACGCGGTCGTAGCGCGCCTTGATGTCCTTCTCGGCGTCGTTGGTCGGGACTTCCGGATAGTCGGGCAGGTCGTAACCCTTGCCCTGCAGTTCCTTGATCGTGGCCTTGATCTGCGGCAGCGAGGCGCTGATGTTCGGCAGCTTGATGATATTGGCTTCCGGCCTGGTCGCCAGCTCGCCGAGCTCCTTGAGATGGTCGCCGATGCGCTGCTCGGGCTTGAGGCGCTCCGGAAACTGGGCGATAACGCGGCCGGACAGGGAAATGTCGCGGGTTTCAACAGAAATGCCGGTGCCCTTGGTAAAGGCCTGGATGATGGGCAGGAGCGAACGCGTGGCAAGCGCCGGGGCCTCGTCAGTGAGGGTATAGATGATCTTGGCGTCGCTCATGTGTCTTCGTCTCCGTGAGTACTGGGTTGCAGCAGGAAACGTGATTATAAATGGTGAGCAATCGACGTAGCTATGCCTTGGCTTGTACGTGTTTGTGTTTTGTCTGGGGTGGGCCTCGCCAATTTTTCCAAAACTCGGAACGTAGTATTGGTACTGTAAAGTTCAAAAAAAGGATACAGAAGCTATCGCTCCCCCTAA
>DATMTO010000222.1:0-3674 GCA_035564055.1 Rhodocyclaceae bacterium
ACTCGCGGGTCTGATTGCCTCCGGCGGCGCGCTGCTGGTCGGAGAGGTTCTGGCGCAACGCGTATTTAATTTTGCTTTGCCGACGGCTTGGTGGCTGCCGCCGCTGGCTGCTCTCGGTGGCGCCATTGTCGTGCCCTTGGCCGCAGTGCTGGCCTCACGCAGCTTGCTGGCGGCGCGTCCGCTGGAGGCCTTGCGCGCCGCCTGAGCGCAGTGGGTATTGGATGCTCGGCCTTGGACGCCCCGATATGGGGCGACGCATCACTTTTGTGCATTTGTCCATTTTCTGCAGTTTGCACCTGTCATGAAAAAGAGCACATTCCTATGTTGAATCAATAGGAAATAGCGGTTCTCTGAAAATTGGCACCGTCGTTGCTTAGCTAGGGTTAAACCTTTGCTTCAGGAATGACGAGATGCTGAAAAGTACCCAGATGGCGTTAAGCAAGCAGGAGCTGGCCTGGCTGCCGTGGTTCGGCAAGCTGGGCAAGCTGGCCATGGGCTGGTCCTGCTATCTCAATGAGAGTCGCTACCACGTGATCGAATCCACCTTCGAGGGCATCGCCGCAACGCGCGTGAAGCTGCTCCAAGGCTGGGCCGACGCCCAGTGGGGATCGCTCGACAATCTTGGCCTGGAGCTGGAGGAAAATTTTCCTGCCATCGACGCGGTGCGTCTGAGTGAAACGCGCACCCTGATCGAGGATTTTTCTGAGATCGGCGTCGCTGATCCGAGCGGACGCATTCTCGCCTCCACCGCCGCAGCCCGCGTCGGTCTCGCTGATCTGCCGGGGCGTGCCCTCGCGGCAGGCCTCAAGGACAAGCTGTTGCATGGTCCGTATCGGGACTCGGCCACCTTGTCGCTTGGCGCCACGACCTCGCGCTTTCACGACAAAGTGACGCTGATGTTCTACCGCCCGCTCAAGCAGGGCGGCAAGGTCGTCGGCGTGCTTTACGGCCGTGTGCCCAACGATGTCCTCGGCGATCTCATCCAGCGTGAGGCGGGGCACATTTTTCACGAGTCTGGCGACAACTACCTGTTCATGGTGCGTTCGGAGTTCGATCCGTCCATCGCGCAGGGCACGGCGCTGTCGCGTTCGCGTTTCGAGGACTCGGCCTTCACCCTGGGCGACAATCTGCGCGACGGCGTGCGTACTGATTACGGTACGGTGCGCATCCAGCGTCACACCGAGCTCGAACTCGTCTTCAACGACCCGGCCACGGGCCAGCTGCATCCGGGTGTGCGCGAAACCATACGCAAGGGCAGCAATCTCTTCGTCACCTATCCCGGTTATTCCGACTACCGCCACATTCCGGTGATCGGCAAGGGCGTGACCTTCCGCATGCCGCACTCGCCCGACACCTGGGGCATGATGTGCGAAGGCGACCTGGAAGAGGTCTATCGCTATCGCAGCGTCAGCTTCCAGCTGCTGAGTCTCTATCTGCTCACCAACGTTGCTTGCTGGGGCATCACCACCGGCATCGACATCTTTCTCGAACTGCCGCGCCTGTGGGGCCTGGGCCTCAATCTGCTCGGCCTGATCGTCGGTGGCACGATCTTCTACACGGTGGGCGCCATTCCGCTGCGCAAGCGCCTGCGCGAGACGACGCGCATCCTGCGCGGCATGGCCGAGGGCGATGGCGATCTGACCCAGCGTCTGCCCAAGAAGGAGAAGATCGACGAAGCCTCGTTCATGGGCCAGTGGGTGAACAGCTTCATCGACAATCTGGAGCAGATCATCCGGCGCGTGGTGCTGACCTCGAAGGAAATCCAGATTACCAACCGCACCATGCTGGATACCGGCGACCGCAGTTCGCATGCGGTCAATCACATGCTCAAGAGCATGCAGGACGTGCTGGAGGCGATCACCCAGCAGATCGGCGAAGTCGATACGGCCAGCCGCAATGCCGAGGAGATGCGCGGCATTCTCGACCAGGTGTCGGAGGAGGCGCGCAAGCAGTTCGTGATGGTGCAGGCGCGCACCGGTGACATCCGTTCCTCGATCGAAGCCTCGTCGCAGACCATTCTGCAGCTTGAATCGAGCACCATCGAGATCGAGCGTATCGTCACGGTGATCAAGGAGATTGCCGAGCAGACCAATCTGCTGGCGCTGAATGCCGCGATCGAGGCGGCCCGTGCCGGCGAGGAGGGCCGTGGCTTTGCCGTGGTGGCCGACGAGGTGCGCAAGCTGGCCGAGCGCACGGCTGCCGCGACCAAGGAAATTCGCGGCATGATCACGAATATCCAGGGTCAGGCGCAGGAAGCCGTGACGCGCATGGAAAGCGGCATGGGCAAGATGGAAGAGGGGCTGCGCCTGGCGGCCGAAGCGGCCTCCGACAAGGGCGAGATTCAGGCCATCACCGGGCGCATGTTTACCACCATCAACCAGATTGCGGTTGGTGCGCAAAGCCTAAATGCGCGCGTCGCCAGCATTACCGGTTCTGCCGACACGGCGCGCAAGGCACTGGACGAGGCAACGCACAGCGCCGAGCGTACCGGTACCGGCGCCATGAAGCTGGACAAGCTGGTTGGGCAGTTCAGAGTGTCGGGCGTTTAGAACGAAAACCCGCCAGCCCCGATGGAGCTGACCTCGCCTGACCCTTTGGTCAGGCATCGCAAAAACGGCCGCATTAGCGGCCATTTTTGTTATGGTGGCTGGTCATCGTCCTTTTGCGCTTAGACTCCCACAATGCTCAACGTCGTTTTTCTCGATCGCAACACGCTGGCGCCGCAGACCCTGGTAAGGCCATTGGATTTTCCCCATACGCTGGCGGTGTTTGACAAGACTTCTGCGGAGCAGTTGCCGGCACGCATTGCTGACGCCGATATCGTCATCACCAATAAGGTCAGGCTGACGGCAGAGGCGATTGCGCAGGCGCCGCGGCTGAAGATGGTGGCAGTCGCGGCAACCGGCACCGACAACGTTGATCTGCAGGCCTGCGCTGAGCGCGGCATCGTCGTGTCGAACATCCGCAACTACGCTGGGCACGCGGTCCCCGAGCATGTGTTTGCACTGATCTTCGCCTTGCGCCGCAATCTGCTCGCCTATCGCGAGGCAGTAAAGCACGGGCGCTGGCAGGAGGCCGGCACCTTCTGCTTCTTCGATTATCCGATCGGCGAGCTGCATGGCGCCACGCTGGGTATCGTCGGCAACGGCGTGCTGGGGCAGGGCGCAGCAAATATCGGTCGCGCCCTCGGCATGCGCGTTTTGCTGGCCGGCCGCAAGGGTAGCGCTGCGGCCGAACCCGGCTATACGCCGTTCGACGAAGTGCTGGCGCAAAGCGATGTGATCAGCCTGCATTGCCCCTTGCGGGCGGAGACGCGCAATCTGATCGGCGTTGCCGAGTTCGATCGCATGACGCGCCGGCCGATCCTGATCAATACGGCGCGCGGCGGCCTCGTGGAGGAGCAGGCGCTGGTTGCCGCACTCAAGGCCGGCAAGATTTCCGGCGCCGGCTTTGACGTCGTCACCCAGGAGCCGCCGCCGCTCGATCATCCCTTCAACGCGCTGCTCGACCATCCCGGCTTCATCCTCACGCCGCATGTGGCCTGGGCCAGTGATGTGGCCATGCAGACGCTGGCCGATCAGCTGATCGACAATATCGAAGCGTGGGTGCAAGGCGCACCACGGAACGTGGTGCGCTAACCCCGCCGGCGCTTTGCGCCGACCTTGTTCAGCCTT
>DATMTO010000223.1:0-34337 GCA_035564055.1 Rhodocyclaceae bacterium
GGAAAATGCTGCCCCTGTGCTAAAACAACTCCTTAACGGGGCCATGTCTTCCCCCATTTGATTGGTTGCCATATCGTGTCTCCCTCAATCTCCGGATCGTCGCGCAAGCCCTCTCCTGCGAAGGAAAGCTCGGCCGTGGCCAAGTCGGATGCCGATGACGAGGATCCGTTCAGCCTCGACTTCACCAAGATCACCCTGGACGAGGACTCGATCCAGCCCGCAGTCACCGAGTCTGCACCGGCACCCCAGCCGGCGCCGGCGTTTGAGCTGGTGACCCCCGCGCCGGCGAAGCAGGCAGAGCCGAAACCGGGCGAAGCAAAAACTGCCGAAGCAACGAGTGCCTTCTCGTCCTTCAGTGCGCCGCTTGAATTGGTCGACTTCTCTGCCATATCGACCGATACGGCCGTCAGCGCAGCACCGGAACCGGCACAAGCCACACCCGCTACCATCCCGGCTGAGCCGCTGGAAGTTGCCGAACCGCCCAAGCCGGCGGTGAAGAAGTCGCCGACCCAAACCCAGGTGTTGCTCGACATCGCGCGCCAGCATGCCGCCGGCAAGACGGCGGAAGCCAGTGGTGCACTCGAAGCGGCCTTGCGTGCCGGCACGCTGGGCAAGGCGACGGAGCAGGGCTGGGGCATGTTGTTCGATCTGTTGCAGATTCTCAATCGTCGCCAGGCGTTCGAGAACCTGGCCGATGCCTACGCCAAGCGCTTCGAGCGCTCTGCGCCGGCCTGGCTGGATTCGACTGGCGAGGTGGATTGCAGCCTGGAGACCGGCGGCGAAGCCTACGTCGCGTTGTCGGGCATTCTCAGCGCCAGCAGCGCCGGCGCGCTCAAGAAGCTGGTCGAGATCGCCGGCAGCAAGCCGACCGTGCGGCTCGGCCTGCTCAAGGTGACGGATGCCGGTAACGACGGCTGTCGTCTGCTGCTGGAAGCGCTGCGCGCGATCAAGAAGCTGGGCCGCGAATGCCTGCTTACGGGCGCCGCCGAATTTTCCGCCATGCTCGCAAGCAAGGTCGAAATGATGAAGCGCGAACGCGAGGAAACCTGGCTGCTGTTGCTGGAGCTTTATCAGCGTGCCGGCAATCAGGCCGCCTTCGAGGATACGGCGGTCGGCTATGCCGTCACTTTCGAGGTGTCGCCTCCTTCGTGGGAGGCCGCGGCGCCCTCCAAGACGGCGGCCAAGCCGGTGGCGGCCAAGGCCAAGGACCCGTTCGTGCTGGAAGGCGAGCTGCTGGCCGGTATGAACAGCATCGCTACCCTCGCTGCGGCGGCCAAGGGCAAGGACGCCATCACGATCGAAACCGATCATTTGGCACGTATCGACGAAGTCAGCGTCAAGCTGCTGCTCGACGCTCTGACGCCGTTGCATGCGCAAGGGCTGCACATCCGCATTCGCGGCGCCAATCTACTCGTCGCCACGCTATTGTCGGGCAGTGGGCTTGATAAAATAGCCAGCATAGAAACCCGCCGGCGCTAGGTTCTGCGAACCGATCCTTGTTCCGGAGGTCGTATTCTTTCCGGAAAGACAAGGACACCCCATGGAGCAGTATCACGGCACCACCATCCTGTCGGTACGACGCGGCAACGCCGTCGCGCTCGGCGGCGATGGTCAGGTCACGCTCGGCAATATCGTCGTCAAAGCCAGCGCACGCAAGGTGCGCAAGCTCTATCAGGACAGGATCCTCGCCGGTTTCGCCGGCGGCACGGCCGACGCTTTCACCCTCTTCGAACGTTTCGAGTCCAAGCTGGAAAAGCACCAGGGCAATTTGCTGCGCTCTGCAGTGGAGCTGGCCAAGGACTGGCGCACCGACCGCATGCTGCGCCGCCTCGAGGCCATGCTCGCCGTGGCCGATCGCGAACACTCGCTGATCATTACCGGCAACGGCGACGTACTCGAACCTGAATACGGCATTGTCGCCATCGGCAGCGGCGGCGCCTACGCGCAGTCAGCGGCGCGGGCGTTGATCGAACATACCGAATTGAGCCCCGCCGAGGTGATCAAGCAGTCGCTGGTGATCGCCGGCGACTTGTGCATCTATACCAACCAGAACCACACCATCGAAACGCTCGACAACCTGGTCTAGGTCTAGGCTGTTACAGCAAAGACCGATCATGCATTGCCATGCCGGCGACCGCCGGCAATCAGCTGACTGAACACTATGACGCAAATGATTCCGTCCGAGATCGTCTCGGAGCTCGACAAGAATATCGTCGGCCAGGCCAACGCCAAGCGTGCCGTGGCCATCGCCCTGCGCAATCGCTGGCGGCGTTCGCAGGTGGCCGATCCGCTACGCAACGAGATCACACCGAAGAATATCCTGATGATCGGGCCGACCGGTGTCGGCAAGACCGAGATCGCGCGGCGTCTGGCCCGGCTTGCCAACGCGCCCTTCATCAAGATCGAGGCGACCAAGTTCACCGAGGTCGGCTATGTTGGTCGTGATGTCGATACCATCATTCGCGACCTGATGGAAACGGCGCTCAAGGAAACCCGCGAAGCTGCCATGAAGCGCGTGCGCAGTCTGGCACTGGATGCCGCGGAGGACCGTATCCTCGACATCCTGCTGCCGCCGGCGCGCCCGGTCGGCTTTGGCGACACCGCGACCAGCGACGACAACGGCACGCGCCAGAAATTTCGCAAGAAGCTGCGCGAAGGCGAACTCGACGACAAGGAGATCGAGATCGAGGTGGCGCAACCGGCCGCGAGCATGGAGATCTTCGCGCCGCCCGGCATGGAGGACCTGACCCAGCAGATCCAGGGCATGTTCCAGAATCTCGGCAGCGGCAGCAAGAAGCCGCGCAAGCTGCGCATCAAGGAAGCACTCAAGGTACTGGCCGACGATGAGGCCGCGCGTCTCGTCAACGAAGAGGAAATCAAGCAGCAGGCGCTGCAGAACGTCGAGCAGAACGGCATCGTTTTCCTCGATGAGATCGACAAGATTGCCACGCGTTCCGATGCACACGGTTCCGACGTATCGCGCCAGGGTGTGCAGCGCGACTTGCTGCCGCTGGTCGAAGGCACCACGGTGTCGACCAAGTACGGCATGATCAAGACCGACCACATTCTTTTCATTGCCAGCGGCGCTTTCCATCTGTCCAAGCCTTCGGATCTGATCCCCGAGCTGCAGGGCCGTTTTCCCATTCGCGTTGAACTTGATTCCCTGTCGGTGGAAGATTTTGAACGCATCCTGACCAGCACCGATGCTTGTCTTACCCGCCAGTACCAGGCGCTGCTCGGCACCGACGCGGTGACCATCGACTTCAAGCCTGACGGCATCAAGCGCCTGGCCGAGATCGCCTGGCAGGTGAACGAGAAGACCGAGAACATTGGTGCGCGCCGTCTCTATACGGTGATGGAGAAACTGCTGGAGGAGGTGTCCTTCGCTGCCGGCAATCACGGCGCCATTGAGGTTGCCGTTGACGCTGCCTACGTCGATGCGCGCCTTGGCGCGCTCGCCGGCGACGAGGATCTGTCGCGCTACGTTCTCTGATGCTGCTGCGCATCCTCTCGGTTGTCTTTCCGATCTTCGCCATTGTCGGCATTGGTTGGGCCTACGGTCGCATCCGCAAGCCGGACATGAGTACGGCCAACGTGCTCAACATGGATCTGTTTACGCCGCTGCTGATTTTTTCCACGCTGGCGGTCAAGCATGTGCCGCTTGATCAGTACGCGCCGCTGGCCTTCGGCGGCATCGCGGTGGTACTCGGCTCGGGCCTGCTGGCGTGGCCGCTGGCGCGCTGGCTGGGACAGCAGCCCAAGACCCTGGTGCCGCCGGTGATGTTCAAGAACTCCGGCAATATGGGGCTGCCGCTGGTGCTGCTGGCCTTCGGCGAAAAGGCCATGCCGGCGGCGATCGTACTTTTCCTGATCGAGAATTTCCTGCATTTTTCCTTCGGCGCCTGGCTGCTCGATCATCGCGTCCGGCTGACCACGCTGTGGAAGGTGCCGGTCATGTTCGCCGGTATCGCCGGCATCGTGGTCGGCTACAGCGGCATCACGATCTGGCCGCCGTTGGGCACTTCGATCCGCATGCTCGGCGAGATCTGTGTGCCGCTGATGCTGTTTTCGCTGGGTGTGCGCATGACGGCGACGCGCCTGAATGCACTGCCGGCAGGTGTGCTGGGCGGTGTCGCCTCGCCGTTGTTCGGCATGCTGATCGCCTGGCTGCTGGCGCCCCTGCTCGGACTGGACCAGATGCAATCTGCGCAGCTGCTATTGTTCGGCGCCTTGCCGCCGGCGGTGCTCAACTACATTTTTGCGGAACGTTACGATCAGGAGCCCGACAAGGTGGCGGCGATCGTCCTGACCGGCAATCTGCTTTCCCTGCTGTTTGTTCCGTTGGCACTCGCCTTCGCATTTAACTGAAAGGATGGACCATGAAGAACCGTATCGCTCTCGCTGCTTTCATGCTGGTATCGCTGCAGGCCGCCGCCGCTGATGTCGAGGTCAAGGACGCCTGGGCGCGCGCCACCGTGCCGGGTCAGAAGGCCAGCGGCGCCTTCATGAGTGTGACCAGCGCCAAGGGTGCGACCCTGCTCGGCGCCAGCAGCCCGGTAGCCAAGACGGTCGAGATTCACGAGATGAAGACGGAGGGCGACGTGATGAAGATGCGCGCCGTGCACAGGATTGAGCTGCCAGCCGGCAAGACGGTCAACCTGACTGGCGACTATCACATCATGTTCATCGACCTGAACAAGGAGTTGAAGGCCGGTGACAAGGTGCCCTTGACGCTCAAGGTCGAGCAGAAGGGCAAGCAGGAGAAGGTCAAGGTGGAGGCCGAGGTGCGTGCGCTCGACGCCGCCAAGCCTGGCGACGACCACCAGCATCATCACTGATCAGGTCTTTTCGCGCGCCGATGTGGCCGACCCTGGCCCGGCATAGGCGCTTTCCTACTGACAGGAGATTCGCCCGACGGCATATTGGGGTCGCCTTGATTGACGCGGACGAGATCGATGCGACAGCAAAAGGGAGCGCTTAAACCGATAGCGATGAAGCTCGTGGCGGCCAGTTGGCTGGTGCTGCTGGCCGCCTGCAGCAGCTTGCCGCACGTCGCCCTGCAGGCGCCGGATGCGAGCGCTACGTCGCTGGCCATCGTCGACGCTGACGGTCGGCAGACGCCAGCGGAGCAGCGTGCCAACCTGCGTGAGGTCGAGGCGGAAGGCCGGGCCGAGCTGCTCAGGCAGCATATCGGCCGATTGGGTCCGCTGGGCGAATTCACCACGGCCGACAACGATGTCCGCTTGCTCGTGGACGGACCAGCGACGTTCAAGGCGATGTTCGCCGACCTGGAGCGTGCCCGAGACTCGATCGAGATGGAAAGCTACATCTTCGAGGATGCGGCGATGGGGCAAAGGGTCGGCGAGATCCTCAAGCGCAAGGCACGCGAGGGCAAGGAGGTGCGTTTGATCTACGATGCGGTCGGCTCATTGACCACCTCGCGCGCGTTTTTCGACGATCTGACGCAGGCCGGCGTACGCGTCTGCGAGTTCAACCCGGTACGCACCAGCCTTCCCTTTCGGGTCGACAAACTCAATCACCGGGATCACCGCAAGATCACGATTATTGACGGGAAAATCGCTTATACCGGGGGCATCAACGTCAGCGATGTCTACTCGGCAGGCTCGTCGTCCATTCTCAAGCGCAAACCGGATGAGGAACGCGACGAAGCGGGCAGCGAACCCAGTCGCGGCTGGCGCGATACCAGCGTTCGCCTGCAAGGCCCGGCCGTCACGGACTTTTCCATTCTGTATGCCGATACCTGGATGCGCCAGGGGTGCGAGCAGGCGCCAGCACCCGCGTCCCGACACGCTGCCACCAGTGGCGAACGTCTGGTGACGGTGATCGGCAGTACGCCGGCCGACGCAGAGCCGCGCATCTATCGCGCCCTGCTGACTGCGATTGGCGGCGCACGCCGCAGCGTGCACATGACCATGTCCTATTTCGTCCCCGATCCGCAGACCAGCGACTTCCTGGTAGCGGCGGCGCAGCGCGGTGTGGAGGTGACCTTGGTACTGCAGGGCAAGAGCGACTCCGAGCTGGTGCTGCGCGCGGGACAATCCTATTACCAGCGGCTGCTCGCGGCAGGCGTGAAAATCTACGAGCGCAGCGATACCTTGCTGCATGCCAAGACTGCCGTGATCGACGGAGTCTGGTCGAGCGTCGGCTCATCGAACGTCGACTGGCGCAGCTTTCTGCATAACGACGAGGTCAATGTCATCGTGTTCGGTGCCGAATTCGGCAACGAGATGGAAGCGCTATTCAAGCGTGACGTGGCGCAATCCCGCCAGATCACCCCCGAGTCGTGGCAGACGCGGGGAGCGTGGCGACGCATGCAGGAACAATTCGGCCGCCTGTTTGAATACTGGCTTTAAAACGACCGCTCAGGCCGGCAGCACGGCCTCAAGTGCGAACAGCTCTGCCACGCTTTCGCGCTGACGTGCCACGTGCACCTTCGAACCGTCGACCAGAATCTCGGCCGCACGCGGGCGCGTGTTGTAGTTCGAACTCATGGTCATGCCATAGGCGCCGGCCGACATGATGGCGAGCAGATCGCCGCTCTCGATGGCGAGGTTGCGGGCGTGACCGAGAAAGTCGCCGGATTCACATACGGGACCGACGACTTCCCAGCATTGCTCTGCGGCCTTGCTGTTGCAGACCGGCACGATGTCGTGGAAGGCATCGTAAAGCGCCGGCCGCATCAGGTCGTTCATGGCGGCATCAATGATGGCGAAATTCTTTTCGCTGCCCGGCTTGAGGACTTCGACCCTGGTCAGCAGCAGGCCGGCATTGCCGACCAGCGAACGGCCCGGTTCGAACAGCAGCTTTTCCTTGCGCCCAGCGGTGAGCTGGAGGATCTGCGCCAGATAGTCGCTGGCGCTCGGCACGATTTCGTCGCTGTACTGAATGCCCATGCCGCCGCCGAAATCGAGGTGGCTGAGATGGATGCCGTCGGCGGCAAGCTCGTCGGCAAGGCCGAGAATCTTCTCCGCGGCTTCGGCGGCCGGGGCCGGATCGAGCAGCTGTGAACCGATATGGCAGTCGAGGCCATGGATCTCGATATTCTTCAAGCTGGCGGCGCGACGATACAGGCTGCGCGCATCCTCGAAGGCGACGCCGAACTTGTTGCTCTTGAGGCCGGTCGAGATATAGGGGTGGGTCTTGGGGTCGACGTTCGGATTGACCCGCAGCGAAATCGGCGCCTTCTTGCCGAGGTCACCGGCGACTGCGTCGAGCTGGTCGAGCTCGGCGGCGGATTCGACGTTAAAGCAGAGGATGCCGGCGGCCAGCGCGGCGCGCATCTCCGTTGCCGACTTGCCGACGCCGGAAAACACAACCTTGGCCGGATCGCCGCCGGCGGCAATGACGCGCGCCAGCTCGCCGCCCGAAACGATGTCGAAGCCGGCACCGAGGCGCGCGAACACGTTCAGGATGGCGAGATTCGAGTTGGCCTTGACCGCATAGCAGACCAGCGCGTCGCGGCCGCTCAGTGCGTTCTTGTAGGCGTTGAAGGCGGCCGTCAGGGCGGCACGCGAATAGACGTAGGTCGGCGTGCCGAAGCGGGCGGCGATTTCTGGCAAGGGCAGGTCTTCGACGTGAAGCACGCCCTCGCGGCGGGAAAAGAAGGTCATTGCGAGAAGGGTTTGTTGCTATTATCGGACGGCGTCTGCTGGGCCGGCGCCGGTGCGTTGCTGCTGCCCCCGAGCAGGGGCTTGGGCGGCGGACCGGGCGGCAGTTCAAGCGGGCCACGTGTGCCGCAGGCGGACAGCGTGGAGAGCAGGATCAGGAAAGGCAGCAGGCGCATGGAATTCGTGGGCTGAGTTCAGCTTCGGGGCCGCGTGAGCGGATGCCGCGGCATGGTATCACAGCAGCAAATCGGGATCGGCAGCCGAGACCGGGAAACAAGGGATCTGGGATGGAAGAACGTGAATTCAACGCGCTGGCCGATGCCATGCTGGCGCGCATCGAACAGGCACTGGAAAATTGTACGGCGGATATCGACTTCGAGCTCAAGGATGGCGGCGTGCTTGAAATCACCTGCGAGTCGGATGGCGGCAGCAGCAAGGTCATCGTCAATCGGCATACAGCCGCCCGCGAGATCTGGGTGGCTGCGCGTTCGGGCGGCTTTCACTTCCGCCATGATGGCGGGAACTGGGTCGGCACGCGTGACGGTGAAGCGTTGATGAGCGTGATTGCGCGTTGTCTGGGTGAACAGACCGGCGAAGACGTCAGCCTGGCCTGAAGCAAAACAACCTGCATCGGGGATGCAGGCTGAGGTTTAACGCGTGACCGCCTTGGGCTTGGCGTCCGAGACCGGTGCTGGCGCGGGCGCGGGACCGGTCGTCGGTAGCGGCTCGCTCGGGTCCGGCGCCTCTTCGGGCGGCAGCTGCTCCTTGTAGATCAGCTCCTTTTGCACCTTGCCACTGGGGTCCGCGGCATTGATGGCAGCCAGACCTTCCGGCACGTCCATATAGGACTCGGGTACGCCCTTGAGCGCCGTTTGCATGTAGCCGATCCAGATCGGCAGCGCCGCCGTGCCGCCGGTTTCGCCACTGCCCATACGCTTGGGCTGATCGAAACCGATCCAGGCGATGCCGACCACCGTAGGCTGGTAACCGCAGAACCAGGCATCGATATAGTCGTTGGTGGTGCCGGTCTTGCCGGCCATGTCGCCGCGCTTGAGCGTGGTGTAGGCCTTGCTGCCAGTACCCCGTCGAACTACGTCATGCAGCATCGAATCCATGATGTAGGCGTTGCGTGGCTCGATGACGCGGTCTTCGCCGGCCACGGTGGGCTTGAACTCGGCCAGCACCTTGCCGTTGCTGTCCTGGATCTGGCGCACGATGAAAGGCTGGATACGGAAGCCGCCGTTGGCGAAGACCGAGTAGGCGGCCAGCTGCTGCCATGGCGTAACCGAGCCGGCACCGAGGGCCATGGTCAGATAGGGCGGATGCTTGTCGGCATCGAAGCCGAAGCGGGTGATGTAGTCCTGCGCATAGCGCGTGCCGATGCTCTTGAGCAGGCGGATCGAGACCATGTTCTTGGACTTGGCCAGCGCGGTACGCAGGGTCATCGGGCCATCGTATTTGCCATCATAGTTCTTCGGTTCCCAGGCCTGCGAACCGGTTTCCTCGGCGGAAATGACGATGGGTTCGTCCGGCACAATGGAGGCGGCGTTGAAGCCCTTCTCGATCGCTGCGGAATAGATGAACGGTTTGAAACTTGAGCCAGGCTGACGCCAGGCCTGGGTTACATGGTTGAACTTGTTGCGGTTGAAGTCGAAACCGCCAACCAAAGCCCGCACTGAGCCGTCGACCGGACTGGCGGCGACAAAGGCAGATTCCACTTCCGGTTGCTGGGCGATCAGCCAGGGCTGTTTCTCGTTGGGGCCCGCGATCAGGCGGATCACGGCGCCACGCCGCAGGCGCTTGTTGGCCGGCGCACTGTCTTCCAGCATGCGGGCGGCGAACTTGAGCGAGTCGCCGCTGAGCGTCACCATTTCTCCGCCGCGTCGGTAAGCCTTGATCTGGGACGGGCTGGCTTCGAGCACCAGTGCCGGGGGCATGTCGTCGACATCGGTGATTTCGGAAAGCGCGTCTTCGTATTCCTCTTCGGTGTTGCGCGCGAACTCCTTGGGGTCGATGTACTTCTCGGCGCCGCGGTAGCCGTGGCGGCGATCATAGTCGAGCACGCCCTTGCGCAGGCTGGCGTTGGCGGCATCCTGCTCGGCCTTGACGATGGTGGTGATGACGCGCAGGCCCTGGTTGTAGGCGTCCTCGGAGTAGCGTTCGACAGCGATCTGGCGGGCCATTTCGGCAACGTAGTCGGCACGGGTGCCGAAATCGTTGACGTTGCGTTTGACGTTCAGATGCTCCTGCTTGGCGGCTTCGTACTGCGCGTCGTCGATAAAATGGAGTTCATTCATACGGCGCAGCACGTAGTGCTGACGCAGCTGGGCGCGCTTGGGGTTGGCCACCGGATTGTAGGAGGAGGGGGCCTTGGGCAGACCTGCCAGCATGGCGGCTTCGGCCGGCGTGAGCTGGTTCAGGGTTTTGCCGAAATAGATCTGGGCCGCCGAGGCAAAGCCGTAGGCGCGCTGGCCGAGATAAATCTGGTTGCAGTACAGCTGCAGAATTTCGTCCTTGGACAGGCTAGCCTCGATCTTGAATGCCAGCAGGACTTCGTAAAGCTTGCGGGTCAGCGTCTTTTCCCGAGTCAGGAAGAAGTTACGGGCAACCTGCATGGTGATGGTGGACGCGCCCTGCGCCTTGCCGCCACTGACCACATTCGAATAAGCGGCGCGCAGTACACCGAGGGTGTCGACCCCAGGATGGGAGTAGAAGCGCTCGTCTTCCGCCGCCAGGATGGCGTGCTTCATGAGCGCGGGAACGTCCTGGATATGGACCGGGTCGCGCCGCTCCTCGCCGAATTCGCCGATCAGGTAGCCGTCGGCAGTGTAGATGCGCAGCGGCACCTTCGGCCGGTAGTCGGTCAGCGCCTCCAGAGAAGGCAGCTGCGGGTAGAGCACGATGGTCACAATGGCGAGCATGGCCGCGGCGATCAAGCCGGTACCGACGAGCAGCATCAGGGGGTAGAGAATCCAGCGAGCGGCGGGCGGCAGCGGCGGGAGCTTGGGCAGGGAGGGGAGCTTGAATTGAGGCACGGGGCGATTATACAGGCCGAAGTTTCTCGTTGTAGGAAACCAACACCTTGGGCTGGCAAGTGTTTCTTTCTTTTACACTCTGAATAGTTGTTGCTAGTATCTAAAGTAAAGTATCACTTAGCATTGTAATTTGCTAATTTAAAAAGGGATTTCCATTGCAGATTGATTTCTCGATCTTCAACCCGAAGGCGCGACCCCTGCTGGGCATGGACATCAGCTCGACCTCTGTGAAGATGGTTGAGCTGGTCGACAATGGTAAGGGTGGCTATCGGGTCGAGCGCTATGCAATCGAGTCCCTGCCAAGGGATGCGGTGACGGACGGCAATATCGTCAACCTCGAAGGTGTGGCTGATACGGTGCGCCGGGCTTGGAAGCGGCTGGGCACCACGACCCGCTATGTCGCCATGGCCTTGCCCTCGGCGGCCGTCATTACCAAGAAAATTGTTCTTCCCGGGCACTTGCGCGAGCAGGAAATGGAAATCCAGGTCGAATCCGAGGCCAACCAGTACATCCCATTTGCGCTTGAGGAAGTTAACCTGGATTTTCAGGTGATCGGCCCGATGCCGAACAGTCCGGAAGATGTTGAGGTCATGATCGCGGCTTCGCGCAAAGAGAAGATCGAAGATCGCGTGGCTTGTGCCGAAGCGGCCGATCTGCGTCCGATCGTTATGGATGTCGAGTCCTTTGCCACGCAAAGTGCGCTGGCGGAGGCCGTGCTGCAGTTGCCCAATGGCGGGCATGATGCCGTGATTGCCTTGGCCGATATTGGCGCGAATACGGCCCGCTTCACCTTTACCCGCAATGGCGAAGTCCTCTACACCCGGGAGCAGCCGTTCGGCGGCGCCCAGCTGACGCGCGACATCATGCGCGTCTATGGCATGAGCGCCGAGGAGGCTGAAAGCCTGAAGCGCGAGGAGTCGCCACCGGATAACTACGAGACCGAGCTACTGCAGCCGTTCCTGGAGGCGCTGTCCCTTGAGGTTTCCAGAGCACTGCAGTTCTTCTTTACTTCGACCCCTTTTACCCAGGTGAACTACATTCTTCTGGCGGGTGGCGGGGCGCTGATCGAAGGAGTGGAAGCGGCGGTTTCGACGCGCACCCAGATTGAGACTCTCCGCGCTAATCCCTTTGCCGGCATGGCAACCTCGCCCAAGATCAAGCCCAAGCGTTTGCTTGCCGATGCGCCCTCCCTGATGGTGGCGTGTGGTCTAGCCCTGCGGAGGTTTGATCAATGATGCGGATCAATCTTCTTCCTCACCGTGAGGAAAAACGCAAGGCCCGGCGTACGCAGTTCTACGCCTTGCTTGGCGCTGTGTTTGTTGTAGCGCTTGTGGTCTGGGGTATCGGTTTCACCATCATTGGCGAACGTATCGATCGGCAAAATGATACTAACGACTTCCTTCGTTCCGAAATCGCTGTCCTGGACAAGCAAATTGCTGAGATCAAGAGCTTGAAGCAACAGACGGAGGCCCTGCTGGCGCGCAAGCGGGTGATCGAGTTGCTTGAGGCTAATCGTGCCGAGACGGTGCACATGTTTAACGAGTTCGCCGAACGTGTACCCGAGGGGATCTACCTTCGCAAGCTCACACAGACCGGGCAGCGTATCAATATCACCGGCTATGCTCAGGCGAATGCCCGCGTTTCCGCGCTGATGCACAATCTGGAAGAGTCCCCAATCTTTGAAAAACCCGAGCTGGTCCAGATTCAGGCCGAGGTGGTGGGGGGGCGTCGTTTGAGCGCGTTCATTATGTACGTGACCATCAAGCGCGAAGTCAAGGCCGATGCCCTTGGTGCGAAGAGGAAAGCGCCGTGAAACTAAAGACAGCCTCGGGGCCTGCGATGCCCAAATTCGACTTCCAGCAGCTGGCAGAGGATTTCCGCACGCTGGATCCCAGCGATCCTGGTTTGTGGCCGCTGGCCCCGAAGATCGTCATTTTGCTATTGGTATTGCTTGCGTTGATTGCTGCGCTTGGCTGGTTTGGCTGGAAGCCTCAGCTCGACGAGCTGGATGCCGCGCGCGAACAGGAGGCGACGTTGCGCCAGGAATGGCTAAGCAAGAAGCAACAGGCCGTGAATCTGGATGCGCATCGCAAGCAACTTGAGGAGATCAACCGTACGTTTGGCGCCTTGCTGAAGCAGCTGCCGAATGCGTCGGAGGTTGAAAAGCTTCTGGTTGACATCAACCAGGCCGGCGTCGGACAGGGGCTTCAGTTTGATCTATTCCAGCCGATGGCTGAGGCGCGCATGGACTTCTATGCCGAGCTGCCTATCAAGATTCGTTTGTCAGGGACTTATCATGAACTCGGCGCATTTGCCGGTGATGTTGCCAAGCTGTCACGCATTGTGACGCTGAATGATATTGACATCACGGTTGCCAGAGATTCGACGCTGACGCTGAATACGGTCGCCAAGACTTTCCGCTATCTGGACGATCAGGAAATCGCACAGCAGAAGAAGGGGGCTCGCAAGTGATGCCTAGGCGCTGCTATCCCCTGCTGGTGTGTCTCCTATTGGTCGCTTGCGGTAGTGGGGAACACGAGGATATCAAGGCGTGGATGGATGAAGAAGCGAAGAACATCAAGGGGGGCGTTCAGATTCCACCGCCTTTGATAACTCCACCCATCGTCAGTTATGCCGCCAAGAACCTTGAGTCGCCGTTCTCTCCCGAGAAGATCAAAACGCGTGAGGGCAGTAGTTCCAGTGACAAGAGCAACCCGGCTGCCGGCCGCCCGCCCGAGTATCTGGAAGGCTTTCCCCTGGAGTCGATGCGCCTAATCGGGGTTGTTGCTTATCAAGGCAAGGTTTATGCGGTGATTCAGACACCGGAGAAGCCCAAGCACGTGACGGTGGGGAACTATATTGGCCCCAATTACGGGAAGATTGTCGAGATTACCAAAACGCAAATGCGTATTTCCGAAACTGTGAAAGACGCCAACGATCTTTGGGTACAACGAGAGAAGATCCTGTACCTCCAGCAGGACGAAGGAGCTAAAAAATGAGGCAATTCATCACCCGTATCGCCGGCGCTGTCGTTGTCGCTGCGTGCATCTCCGCTTCGGCTGCTGCGACTGAAGTGCAAGCGCCTTCGAACTCGATTCGCGAGGTTCGTACCCAGCAGATGGGGGATCAAGTTTATGTCGAGATTGACTTCGCGCAAGCCCTAACCACTGTGCCCACCGCCTGGGTAACCAAGGAGCCGGCACGAATCGTTTTCGATTTCCCCGGCATTGCAAATCAGTCGGGCAAGGCTTCCTACGCAGTGAATGCGGGCGGTTTGCGTAATATGCAGTTTGTGCAGACCGAGCAACAGACGCGCCTGGTGATGTCGCTACTGGCTGCTTCCGGCTATGACACCGAATTGAAGGGGAATTCCCTCCTGATCAAACTGGCGCCGTTCAGCCAGAAGATGCCGGCGGGGGCTTCGGCGACGACAGCGGGCGCACGCTTGCCTACCAAGAGCCCCAGTACGGCTGAGATGAACTCCGTCCGCGACCTGGTATTCCGCCGTGGCGAGCAAGGTCAGGCGCAGATTCTGGTCGACCTCAGTGATGGTTCGATTCCGCTGGATGTGCGCCGCACAAGTACCGGGATCGTCGTCGATATGCAAGATACGATTATTCCGGACCGCCTTTTGAGCCGTCGCGATGTCAATGACTTCGCCACCCCGGTAACTCAGGTGGTGACAAGCAGCAAGGGCAATCAGGCCAGAGTCGAAATCACCGCCAAAGGCCCGTGGCGCCACCAGGCTCAGGTTATCAACAATCAGCTGAAGATTGAGGTCATTCCCCTAACCGCTGGTGAGACCAATCGTTTGGTGCCATACGGACAGGAAGGCAAAAAGGTTTCCATCAACTTCTACGATGCCGACCTGGCCATGGTGCTGCGCACTTTGGCTGAAATTTCAGGCCGCAATGTCATTGTCGATCCGTCATTGAATGGCCGTAAGGTCACGGTGACGCTGGACAACATGCCCTACGACCAGGCGATTGATCTGGTTCTGGGGCAAACCAATGCGGGGATGCGACTGCGTCCCGATCTGGTGATCTTCGGTGCCCGTGATGTATTGCAACGACGTGATGCGGATCTGGCCGACGAGCTGGCGAAAGCTAATGAAACGGCGCCGCTGGTTACTGAAACGTTCCAGTTGAATTACGTATCCGGTGAAGAGATAGAAAAGCTGATTCGGGTAGCGCAGAGCGATTCCACGACGAATGCCCAGGTGCCGATCACGTCGGCTACGCCGGGTGCCGGCAATCAGCCCAGCGTTTCCAGTACCAGTACGAAGCTGCGAGGCATCATGTCCCCGCGCGGCGTTCTGTCTTATCACGGCTCAAGTAACAAGCTGTTCATCCGCGACACGCAGGCCGTGGTTGATCAGGTCCGCGATCTGATTCGTGAGGTCGACGTGCCGCCCAAACAGGTGCTGGTTGAAGCGCGTATCGTTGAAGTCTCGACCACCTTTACCAAGGATTTGGGGGTGCGACTGAACTTCTTCGACAAGACCAAGTACAACAACGCTGCCTTTGGTACGGTGGACTCCTCCTCAGTTTCCAATGTCGACGTATTTGGCGCAGCGGCCACTCCCTCTCTGGTCAAGACCTCGGCGGGTGCGGGTACGTCGTACAACCTGACCGGGTCGTCTTTCCTCAACATGCTGCTGTTTAACAACAGTGCTACCAAGATTCTGCAGATGGAGCTGGCGGCAGCTGAAACCGACAATCGCGGCAAGACGGTGTCCTCGCCGCGTGTAGTCACGCAGAATCGCAAGGCTGCCAAGATTGAGAACCTGCAGCAGACCACTGCCGTAACGGGCATCAATGCGCAGACCGGCCTGCCGATCTACACGACTTACAATGCTCCCTTGACCCTGGATGTAACCCCTTCCATCAGTCCTGATAATCGGATTGAGCTGGATCTGAAGATTGCCAAGAGCACGCTGCAGCTTGGGGCGCTCGGTGCGAACACGCTTGACCGCAACACGGTTAACACCGTGGTGATGGTCGATAACGGCGGGACGGTCGTGATTGGCGGTTTCTATCGCGAGGCCGATAACGACGCACAGGAGCGAGTGCCTTTCCTCGGCGACTTGCCTTACGTCGGCTTCCTGTTCAAGACGACGCGAACCCAGCGTTCCAAGACCGAACTGCTGGTATTCATCACGCCACGTATCGTGAACGACGCACTGGCTCTCCGTTAAAACTAGCTTATCCGGTTTGGCCCGCAGTCTTCGAGAGAGGCTGCGGGCTTTGTCTTTTGGCAGCTACTGATACAATTGGTCGGTGAAATCTCGCAGCCAAAACCTTTACCTCGTCGGCATGATGGGGGCCGGAAAAACCTCGATCGGGCGTCAGTTGGCCAAGCGCCTGCAGCGGCGTTTTGTGGACGTCGATCATGAGATCGAGGCCCAGACTGGCGTTCGTATTCCGACCATATTCGAAATTGAAGGAGAGGCAGGCTTTCGCGAGCGCGAAGCGCAAGCCATCTCTGGCTTGACCGTGCAGGAGGGCTTGGTTCTGGCCACTGGCGGTGGTGCCGTTTTGCGCGACGCCAATCGCAAGTGCCTTGCCGATACCGGCATCGTTATCTACTTACGTGTGCCGCCGCAGACGCTGTACGAGCGCACTCGACATGATCGCAACCGCCCCTTGTTGCAGGTCGAGAACCCGCTCCAGCGTATCGAGGAGCTGTATGTTCAGCGCGACCCTCTGTATCGGGAGATCGCAGACATCACGATGGACAGCGGAAACTGTAGCGTCGCGACGCTGGCGCGCCGTATTGAAGAGGAATTGAACAGCAAATGCGCACCCTGAACGTAGCGCTCGGAGAGCGCAGCTACCCGATCCATATCGGCCCTGGATTGCTGGGGCAAGCTGGGCTGCTTCTGCCGCATCTGAAAAGCAAGGCGGTTGCCATCGTCAGCAACACGACAGTGGCGCCGCTATACATGGAAAGCCTGGCGGCGCCCTTGCGCGATGCGGGTGTCAGGGTTACCGAAATCATTTTGCCGGACGGCGAAGCCTTCAAGAACTGGGATTCCTTAAATCAGATCTTCGACGCACTGCTCTCCAATCGCTGCGACCGGACAACGACTATTATTGCCCTGGGGGGCGGTGTGATCGGTGACTTGGCTGGCTATGCGGCCGCAAGCTACCAGCGCGGCGTGCCGTTCATTCAGGTGCCGACCACATTGCTGTCCCAAGTGGATTCATCCGTGGGTGGCAAGACCGGCATCAATCATCCGCGCGGCAAGAATATGATCGGTGCCTTCTGGCAGCCGCAGCTGGTGCTGGCCGACACCGATACGCTACAGACCTTGCCCGAGCGCGAGCTTTCGGCCGGACTGGCCGAGGTCGTCAAATACGGCCTGATCCGCGACCTGCCTTTCCTTGAGTGGCTGGAGACGAACATGCCGGCCTTGCGCGCACGCGACACGGCGGCGCTGACCTACGCAATCGAGCGCTCCTGCCAGAACAAGGCCGAAGTTGTCGCTGCCGACGAGTTTGAAACCGCCAAAGACGGCGGCCGCGCACTGCTCAATCTGGGGCACACCTTCGGCCATGCAATCGAGACCGGTCTTGGTTATGGCGAATGGCTGCATGGCGAGGCCGTCGGCGCTGGGACGGTAATGGCAGCGGAACTGTCGCGCCGTCTCGGCTGGTTGAGCGACGCCGAGTTTGCGCGCGCCAAGAGCCTGCTTGCCGCGGCCGGCTTGCCGGTGGTTGGCGCGCCGCTGGGCGTGGAGCGTTACGTCGACCTGATGGGCCACGATAAGAAGGTGGTCGCTGGCAAGTTGCGTCTGGTGCTACTCAAGCGCCTGGGTGAGGCAGTGACCTACGCTGACGCGCCACAGGAACAAATTCGCGCCACAATTGAGGCTTGCTGTCATGCCTGAGTTTGCGCACGGTCTGTCCTCCTACGCCGTCAGTGACGAAAACTCGCGCGGGCGGCGCATTGATGAGCCTCGGCCCAAGGCGCGTAGCCAGTTTCAGCGCGACCGCGACCGTATCATTCACTCGACGGCATTTCGCCGTCTTGAATACAAGACCCAGGTCTTCGTCAATCATGAAGGCGACCTGTTCCGCACCCGTCTGACCCACAGCATCGAGGTCGCGCAGATCGGCCGTGCGATTGCACGCGCACTCAAGCTCAACGACGATCTGACCGAAGCCGTCTCGCTGGCGCACGACCTGGGACACACACCCTTTGGTCACGCCGGGCAGGATGCACTCAATGAATGTATGCGCGAATTCGGCGGTTTCGAGCACAACCTGCAGTCGCTGCGTACCGTTGATCAGCTCGAAGAGCGTTATGGCGCTTTCGACGGGCTCAATCTGATGTATGAAACGCGTGAGGGCATCCTCAAGCATTGTTCAGCCAGGAATGCGCGTCTGATTGGCGACCTTGGCGAGCGCTTCCTCAGCAACAAGCGGCCCTCGCTCGAAGCCCAGATCTGCAATCTTGCCGACGAGATTGCCTACAACAATCACGATATCGATGATGGACTGCGCTCCGGCCTGATCACGCTGGAGCAGTTGGAGGACGTCTCGCTGTTTGCGCGGCATGCCGACGCGGTTCGGGCTGAATATCCGGAAATCGCCGGCCGGCGCCTGATCCACGAAACCATTCGGCACATGATCGATACCCAGGTTACCGATCTGCTCGCCGAAAGCGGCCGGGCAATCGCCGAGGCTCGGCTGGAAACGTTGAACGATGTGCGCGAAGCGCCGGTACTGATTCGTTTCAGCCCGGAAATGCAGGAGGAAAACCGCCGCCTCAAGGCCTTTCTGCGCGAAGCCCTCTATCGTCACTACCAGGTGCTGCGCATGACCAACAAGGCGGCGCGCATCATCAAGGAACTGTTTTCCGCCTTTCTCGACGATCCACGCCTCCTGCCGCCGCAGTATCAGGCTTACGCCGCCGAGGACAAGGCGCGGGCGGTCGCCGACTACATTGCCGGCATGACTGACCGCTATGCCATGAAGGAGCACCGCCGCCTGTTCGCGGTCGGTGAAATCTAGGCATTCCGCCCTTCCTTTCGGGAAGGACGGCAGCAGGGCGGCTTAAAAGGCTATGGCCTTGAGGCTATAGCCTTTTAAGGGTATATTTACAGGTTCCCCCAACGGGTTTACTACATGTTGGCCGGATGTGCCCGACCCCTGGCGCGTTCGGCCTTGTTGCGCGCCTAAATGGCTGCTGCGACAGCATGTTTGATTGATTAGTCTTGTGTCGAGGAAAGACGAGATGTCCCTTCCGCAGCAGCAGGGTTTGTACGACCCCGCCCATGAACACGATGCCTGTGGCGTCGGTTTTGTCGCCCATATCAAGAACAAGAAGAGCCACTCGATCATCGAGCAGGGCCTGCAGATTCTCAAGAATCTGACGCACCGCGGCGCGACCGGCTACGATCCGCTGCTCGGCGACGGCGCCGGCATGCTGATTCAGCTGCCCGACGCCTTCCTGCGCGAAGAGGCTGCCAAGCTCGGCCTGAAGCTGCCCAAGGCCGGCGAGTATGCCTGCGCCAATATCTTCCTGCCGCAATCGGCCAACGGCCGTCAGGCCTGCGAATCCATTGTCGCCCGCATCATTCACGAAGAAGGCCAGGTCTTCCTCGGCTGGCGCGACGTGCCCAAGAACAACAACGGCCTCGCTCAGATGGCGATTGCCGAAGAGCCCTTTGCCCGCCAGGTCTTCATCGGCAGCAAGGCCGCCGATCAGGACGCCTTCGAGCGCAAGCTGTTCGTCATCAGGAAGCGCATCGAACACGAAGTCGCCCATCGCAAGCTCGATGATGGCGGCCAGTTCTACGTGCTGTCGATGTCCTCGCGCACCATCGTGTACAAGGGCATGCTGCTGGCCGATCAGGTCGGCACCTACTACACCGATCTGCAGGACAAGCGCGTCGTTTCCGCGCTGGCCCTGGTGCACCAGCGTTTCTCGACCAACACCTTCCCGACCTGGGATCTGGCCCATCCCTTCCGCATGATTGCCCACAACGGTGAAATCAATACCGTGCGCGGCAACACCAACTGGATGGCGGCCCGCCAGAAGGCCATGGCCTCCAACATCCTCGGCGACGATCTCAACAAGATCTGGCCGCTGATCGACGAAGGCCAGTCCGACTCCGCCTCTTTCGACAATGCCCTCGAGCTGCTGGTGATGGGCGGCTATTCGCTTGCCCACGCCATGATGATGCTGATCCCGGAAGCCTGGGCCAGCAACGACATGATGGATGCCAAGCGCCGCGCTTTCTACGAGTTCCACGCCGCCATCATGGAACCGTGGGACGGCCCCGCTGCGGTCGCCTTCACCGACGGCCGCCAGATCGGCGCCACGCTGGACCGTAACGGCCTGCGCCCGGCCCGCTACCTGATCACCAAGGACGACATCGTTCTGATGGCCTCGGAAATGGGCGTGCTCACCTTCCCCGAAGAGCAGATCGCCAAGAAGTGGCGTCTGCAGCCGGGCAAGATGTTCATGATCGACCTGGAACAGGGCCGCATCATCGACGACGCCGAGCTCAAGACCCAGATCGCCACCGCCGAGCCGTACGCCAAGTACATCGAGGAAAGCCGTGTCTTCCTCTCCGAACTGCCGGTCAGCAAGAGCAAGGACGAGCTCAAGGAGTCGCTGCTCGATACGCAGCAGGCCTTCGGCTACACGCAGGAAGACGTCAAGTTCCTGCTTGAGCCCATGGTCAAGAACGGCGAGGAAGCCACTGGCTCGATGGGTACCGACATTGCGTTGCCGATCCTGTCGAACAAGAACAAGCCGTTCTACAACTACTTCAAGCAGCTGTTCGCGCAAGTGACCAACCCGCCGATCGACCCGATCCGCGAGGAAATCGTCATGTCGCTGACCAGCTTCATCGGCCCCAAGCCGAATCTGCTCGGCATCGGCAACCCCGACGAGCCGCTGACGCCGCGCCTGGAAGTGCATCAGCCGGTGCTGCTGGCCGATGACATCGCCCGTTTGCGCAATATCGACAAGCTGACCAAGGGCCAGTTCAAGTCGCTGGTCGTAGACATCACTTACCCGGTTGCCGAGGGCGCTGCCGGTGCCGAAGCCGCCGTCGCGCGTATCGCCGCCGCCGCCGAGCAATCGGTTGCCGATGGCTACAACGTGCTGATTCTGTCGGATCGCGAAGTCTCGCGTAGCCGCGTTGCCGTGCCGGCGTTGCTGGCCTGTGCCAGCGTGCATCACCACCTCACGCGCAAAGGCCTGCGTACCAGCACCGGTCTGGTCATTGATTCCGGTTCGGTGCGCGAAGTGCATCACTATGCGCTGCTCGCCGGTTACGGCGCTGAAGCCGTGTGCCCGTGGCTGCTGCTCGAAACCATCACCGATATGGTCGGTCCGGACAAGGATGCGATCAAGACCGGTCACAAGAACTACGTCAAGGCCATCGGCAAGGGCCTGAACAAGGTCATGTCCAAGATGGGCATCTCGGCCTACCAGTCCTACTGCGGCGCCCAGGTGTTTGAAGCCATCGGCCTCAACAAGCCCTTCATCGACAGCTACTTCACCGGTACCGCTTCGCAAATCGAAGGTATCGGTCTCGCCGAAGTCGCCGAGGAAGCTGTGCGCACCCATGCCGCAGCCTTCTCGGCCGACCCCGTGCTGGACGGCGCGCTGGATGCCGGCGGCGAATACGCCTTCCGCGTTCGTGGTGAAGAACACATGTGGACGCCGGACTCGATCGCCAAGCTGCAGCACGCCACGCGCAGCGGCAAGTTCGATACCTACAAGGAATACGCTGCCCTGATCAACGACCAGAGCAAGCGTCACATGACGCTGCGCGGCCTGTTCGACATCAAGCCGGCTGGCCCGCCCGTGGCGCTCGATGAAGTCGAGTCGGCCAAGGACATCGTCAAGCGTTTCGCCACCGGCGCCATGTCGCTCGGCTCGATCTCGACCGAAGCTCACACTACGCTGGCCATCGCCATGAACCGTATTGGCGGCAAGTCGAATACTGGCGAAGGCGGCGAGGATCCGAAGCGCTTCATCCCGCTCAAGGCCGGCCAGAAGCTGTCTGAAGTGGTCGGACCGACGCGCATCGAACGCGACTTCACCTTCAAGGAAGGCGACTCGCTGCGCTCCAAGATCAAGCAGGTGGCCTCCGGCCGCTTCGGCGTTACCGCCGAATATCTGGCCAATGCAGACCAGATCCAGATCAAGATGGCGCAGGGCGCCAAGCCCGGCGAAGGCGGTCAGCTGCCCGGCCACAAGGTATCCGAATACATCGGCTTTCTGCGTCACTCGGTGCCGGGTGTCGGCCTGATTTCGCCACCGCCGCACCATGACATCTACTCGATCGAAGATCTGGCTCAGCTGATTCACGATCTGAAGAACGCCAATCTGCGTGCTTCAGTGTCGGTGAAGCTGGTGTCCGAAGTGGGTGTCGGTACGGTGGCCGCCGGTGTGGCCAAGGCCAAGGCTGACCACATCGTGATCTCCGGCTTCGACGGTGGCACCGGCGCTTCGCCGCTGTCTTCGGTCATGCACGCCGGCACGCCGTGGGAACTGGGTCTCGCCGAAGCGCAACAGACCCTGGTGCTGAACCGCCTGCGCGGTCGTGTCGTGGTCCAGGCCGACGGCCAGATGAAGACCGGTCGCGACGTGCTGATCGGTGCGCTGCTGGGCGCCGACGAGTTCGGCTTCTCGACCGCACCGCTGGTTGTCGAAGGCTGCCTGATGATGCGCAAGTGTCACCTGAACACCTGCCCGGTCGGCGTGGCGACTCAAGATCCTGTTCTGCGCAAGCGCTTTACCGGTCAGCCCGAGCACGTGGTCAATTATTTCTTCTTCGTTGCCGAAGAAGTGCGTCAGTACATGGCCGAGATGGGCATCAAGAAGTTCGAAGACCTGATCGGTCGCGCCGACCTGCTCGACATGAAGGCCGGCATCGAGCACTGGAAGGCCAAGGGCCTCGACTTCAGCAAGGTGTTCTACCTGCCGCCGGTCGGTGCCGACGTTGCCCGTCGTCATGCCGAGACGCAGGACCACAACACCGACAAGGCGCTCGATCACAAGATCGTCGCTCAGGCCAAGCAGGCAATCGAACGCGGCGAAAAGGTCGTGATCGAAACCGCGATCAAGAGCGAGAACCGCACCTTCGGCACCATCCTGTCGAACGCAGTGGCCTCCAAGTACGGTCGTGCCGGTCTGCCGGACGATACCATTCACGTCAAGCTCACCGGCACCGCCGGCCAAAGCTTCGGCGCTTTCCTGGCGCGCGGCATTACGCTCGAACTCGTCGGCGAGGGCAACGACTACGTTGGCAAGGGCCTGTCGGGCGGCCGCATCATCGTCAAGCCCTCCGACAAGTTCACCGGCCAGGCCGATGACAACATCATCGTCGGCAACACCGTGCTGTACGGTGCCACCGAAGGTGAGGTGTTCTTCCGCGGCGTGGCCGGCGAACGCTTTGCCGTACGCAACTCCGGCGCCGCTGCCGTGGTTGAAGGCACCGGTGATCACGGTTGCGAATACATGACCGGCGGTACTGTCGTGGTGCTCGGCCAGACCGGACGCAACTTCGCGGCCGGCATGAGCGGCGGCATCGCCTACGTGTTCGACGAGGACGGCAACTTCGCCAAGCGCTGCAATATGGCCATGGTTGCGATCGAGAAGCTGCTGCCGCACGACGAACAGCTCAGCGACGAGCTGCTGCATCGCGGTGAGACCGACGAAGCCCAGCTCAAGGCCATGATCGCTGCGCATGTGGCGAACACCGGCAGCGTCAAGGCGCAACGCATGCTCGACCAGTGGGAAGAGTGCCGCGGCAAGTTCGTCAAGGTGTTCCCGCACGAGTACCGCCGCGCGCTGACCGAAATGGCCGCCAAAGCCAAGAAGAATGAAGTAAAGGAAGCGGCTTAGTCTGCTGCTGCGACTGGCCCCATCGTGAGGATGGCGCCGGTCGCAAAGCCTGCGCTGCAGAACTCCCCGATAATTTGTAGCCGCATCGTGCGGCGTGATTGAGGTTGTATAAATGGGCAAGCCCACCGGATTTCTCGAACTTCATCGTCTCGACGAAAGCTATCTGGACGTCAAGGACCGTGTAAAGAACTACAAGGAGTTTGTCCTTGCCCTGTCCGATGCGGACGCCAGCAAGCAGGGCGCACGCTGCATGGATTGCGGCATTCCGTTCTGCAACAACGGCTGCCCGGTCAACAACATCATTCCGGACTGGAACGATCTGGTCTACAAGGGCAACTGGCGTCAGGCCATTGACGTCCTGCACTCGACCAACAACTTCCCCGAGTTCACCAGCCGCATCTGCCCGGCGCCCTGCGAGGCCGCCTGCACCCTGAACATCCCGGGCGAGCCGGTCGGCATCAAGTCGATCGAGCGCGCCATCATCGACAAGGCCGGCGAAAACGGCTGGGTCGTACCGCAACCTGCCACCACCAAGACCGGCAAGAAGATTGCCGTGGTCGGTTCCGGCCCGGCCGGCCTGGCTGCCGCGCAGCAGCTGGCGCGCGCCGGTCACGCCGTGACCGTGTTCGAAAAGAACGATGCACTCGGCGGCCTGCTGCGTTACGGCATTCCCGACTTCAAGCTCGACAAGCGCCTGATCGACTGGCGCGTGGCGCAGATGAAGGCCGAGGGCGTTACCTTCAAGACGGGCGTCATGGTCACCAAGGCCGCCCTGCCGGCTGGCGTTACCAACGATGCTGCGAAGACCGTGACCGCTGAAGAGCTGCACAAGCAGTTCGATGCCGTGATCCTGGCCGGCGGTGCCGAAGTGCCGCGCGATCTGCCGGTACCGGGGCGTGAACTCAAGGGCATTCATTACGCGCTCGACTTCCTGATTCCGCAGAACAAGGAAGTGAACGCCACCAAGATGAATGGCCCCAAGAATCCGATCAACGTTCACGGCAAGCATGTCGTGGTGATCGGCGGCGGCGATACCGGTTCCGACTGCGTCGGCACCTCCAACCGCCATGGCGCCGCATCGGTGACCCAGATCGAACTGCTGCCGCAGCCGCCCGAGCACGAAAACGGCCCGCTGGTGTGGCCGTACTGGCCGCTCAAGCTGCGTACCTCCTCCTCGCACGAGGAAGGTGTCGAGCGCGACTGGGCGATCGGTACCAAGGAGTTCATCGGCAAGAACGGCAAGCTGACCGCCATCAAGGCGGTGCGTCTGGAGTGGAAGGACGGCAAGATGAAGGAAGTTGCCGGTTCCGAGTTCGAGATCAAGGCTGACTTCGTCTTCCTGGCCATGGGCTTCACCCAGCCGGTCGGCGGCATTCTCGACTCCTTCGGCGTGCGCAAGGACGCACGCGGCAACGCGGCAGCCGATACCGAAGGCAACAAGGCCTACTACACCAATGTTCCGGGTGTATTCGCTGCCGGTGACATGCGTCGCGGCCAATCACTTGTTGTCTGGGCCATTCGCGAGGGCCGTCAGGCTGCGCGTGCGGCGGACGAATACCTGATGGGCAGCACGACGCTGCCGCGCTGATCCATGCGGTAGCCATGAAAAGGCGCAGGAGGATGATTTAGAATCCTTCTGCGCCTTTTCTTTTGCGCACTCAATGACTCCAGAATGAACAAGCTCAACGTCGTCATCCTCGCTGCCGGACAAGGCAAGCGCATGCGTTCCGATCTGCCTAAGGTCCTGCACCGGCTGGCGGAGCGTCCGCTGCTCGGGCATGTCATCGCCACCGCGCGCAGCCTCAAGCCAAGCCATATCTGCGTGGTCTATGGTCATGGCGGCGAACAGGTACGCGCCGCCTTCGCCGATCCGGTTGCCGATGCCGACCTCAAGTGGGCCGAGCAGATGCAACAGCTCGGCACCGGTCATGCCGTGCTGCAGGCGCTGCCGCACATCGATACGGCTTTGCCGACGCTGATTCTCTACGGCGACGTGCCGCTGACGCGCGCGGCGACGCTGCAATGGCTGGTGCATCTGGCTGGTCCGAATCTGGCCCTGCTCACCGCCAAGCTGTCGGACCCGACCGGTTACGGTCGCATCGTGCGCGAAGCGGGCAAGGTCGTGCGCATCGTCGAGCAGAAGGATGCCAGCGACGAGGAAAAGGCGATCCAGGAAATCAACAGCGGCATTATGCTCGCGCCGCCAGGGGCCTTGCAGCGTTGGCTGCCGACGCTTGGTAACGGCAATGCCCAGGGCGAGTACTATCTGACCGACATTGTTGCGTTGGCAGTCGCCGAGGGAATGGAAATCGCCACGGCCCAGCCGCTTGACAATTGGGAGATTGATGGCGTGAACAGCAAGGTGCAGTTGGCTGCGCTGGAGCGCATTCACCAGCGCAATATCGCCCAACTACTGCTGGACGAAGGCGTCACCCTCGCTGATCCCGCGCGTCTCGATGTCCGCGGCCAGCTCACCTGCGGCCGTGACGTCTTTATCGACGTCAATGTCGTGTTCGAGGGCGCAGTCACGATCGGCGACGGCGCGCATATCGGCCCCAACTGCGTCATCCGCAACGCCAGTATCGGCGCCGGCGCGGTGATTCACTCGTTCACCCTGATCGACGACGCCGCCGTCGGCGAGGAAAGCCTGATCGGTCCATTCGCCCGCCTGCGTCCGGGCGCCAAGCTGGGTAAGGACGTGCACATCGGCAACTTCGTCGAAGTCAAAAATGCCAGCATCGCCGATCACTCTAAAGCCAACCATCACGCTTATCTCGGCGACGCCACCATCGGCAGTCGCGTTAACGTCGGCGCCGGTACCATCATCTGCAATTACGATGGCGCCAACAAGCATCACACCGTGATCGAGGACGATGTCTTCATCGGCAGCGATTCACAGCTCGTGGCGCCGGTGACCGTACGGAAAGGCGCGACGATCGCGGCCGGTACCACACTGACCAAGGAAGCGCCGGAGGGGCAGCTGACGCTCTCCCGCGCCAAGCAGACCTCCATTGCAGGTTGGGTGCGCCCGACCAAGACTAAAAAGTAATTCCGGCCAAAGAAAGAGATCACCCCCAAATGTGTGGCATCGTCGCAGCCGTTGCAAAACGTAATGTCGTTCCGGTTCTGATCGAGGGACTCAACAAACTCGAATATCGCGGCTACGATTCCGCCGGACTCGCCTACCTTGGCGACAACGGCCTCAATCGCTTGCGCAGTGTCGGGCGCGTGGCCGAGCTGGCCAATCAGGCCAAGGATAAAAGCGCGGCGCAAGGTATCGCGCATACACGTTGGGCCACGCATGGCGTGCCGTCGGAGCGCAATGCGCATCCACATATTTCGTCGGGTCTGGCTGTCGTCCACAACGGCATCATCGAGAATTACGCCGAGATCAAGAGCGAGCTGACTGAGCTCGGTTATGTTTTCACCTCGGACACCGATACCGAAGTGATTGCCCATCTGGTCCATCACACGCTGAAGACAACGCCTGATCTATTTGACGCCGTGCGCCTGGCATCGGCTCGTTTTCATGGCGCTTATGCGATTGCCGTGATCCACGAAGGCGAGCAGCGTATTGTGGTGGCCCGTCACGGCGCGCCGCTGCTGCTTGGTCTCGGTAGCGACGGCAACTACGCGGCGTCGGACGCTTCGGCCCTGCTGCAGGTAACGCGCAGCATGGTGTACCTTGAGGACGGCGACATTGCCGAGATCACCCAAGGCGGTGTGCGTATCGTGCGTCCTGATGGCAGTGCTGTTACACGCACGGTGCACGAGAGCAGCCTGTCGGCCGATGCGGTCGAACTCGGCACTTTCCGTCATTACATGCAGAAGGAAATCTTCGAACAGCCGCAGGCGCTTGCCAATACGCTTGAAATGGTGGGCGGTTCGCAGACCATTCAGCCGCAGATCTTTGGGGCCGAGGGCGGAACCTTGCTGGCCAAGGCTCGGTCGGTGCTGATCCTGGCCTGTGGTACCAGCTACCATTCCGGTCTGGTGGCGCGTTACTGGATCGAACAGCTGGCCGGTATCCCCTGTACGGTTGAGGTCGCCAGCGAATACCGTTACCGGATTTCCGTGCACGACCCCGAACAGTTGGTGGTTGCCATCTCGCAAAGCGGAGAGACCGCCGACACGCTGGCGGCCGTGCGCTACGCCAAGGAGCGCGGTCAACTGATGACGCTGGCCATCTGCAATGTTGCCGAATCGGCCATCGTGCGTGAGTGCGCGCTGCGTTTCCTCACCCGCGCCGGCCCGGAAATCGGCGTGGCCTCAACCAAGGCCTTCACCACGCAGCTTGCTGCGCTGGCCCTGCTTACGCTGGCGCTGGCCAAGCAGCAAGGCAAGCTTTCCGTTCAGGACGAGCAGAATCATCTGAATGCCCTGCGTCACCTGCCGGTAGCCGTACAGAAAGTGCTCGACATCGAGCCGCAGATCGAAGCCTGGGCGCAGCACTTTGCGCACAAGCATCATGCCCTTTTCCTGGGTCGCGGCCACCACTATCCGATCGCACTGGAAGGTGCCCTCAAGCTCAAGGAGATTTCATACATCCACGCCGAGGCCTATGCCGCCGGCGAGCTCAAGCACGGCCCGCTGGCACTGGTCGATCGCGACATGCCGGTAATTTCGGTGGCGCCCAATGACACGCTGCTGGAGAAGCTCAAGTCCAATCTGCAGGAGGTCAAGGCGCGCGGCGGTCAGCTCTACGTGTTTGCCGACCGGGATTCCGAGGTCAGCGAGAGCGAGGGCGTGCACATCCTGCGCCTGCCGGAGCATTACGGGCTGCTGTCGCCGATTCTGCACGTGGTGCCGCTGCAGCTGCTTTCCTATCATGTCGCCCTGGTCAAGGGCACGGACGTGGATAAGCCCAGGAATCTGGCCAAGTCAGTGACGGTGGAATAGCTTTATTTGCGGCAGATCAAAGTCAGTGACTTCAGTCACGGTATGCTGATCGCGTAGTTGCTTGAAACCCCAACCACACGCTTAAGGAGAACACAATGAAGATCCTGGTTGCCACGGATGGTTCGAAGCATTCCCTGAACGCCGTCAAGTACGCCATCAAGCTGGTCACGAATATGCGTTCCAACGACAAGATCACGTTGATCAGCGTGCATGACGACACAGGGTTTCGTCATGCCGCGCAATTCGTCGGCAAGGCCGAGGTTGAGGACTACCTGCGCGAGGTTAGCGAGAAGGATATGAAGTCGGCACGCAAGGCGCTCACCGACGCCGGCATCAAGCATGACCAGGCCATTGTCATCGGCCATGTGTCGGAAGAGATTGTCAAGTTTGCCAATACCGGCAAGTTCGATCTGATCGTGATGGGTTCCAAGGGCCGTAGCAGCATTGCCGACCTGCTGATCGGTTCGGTGGCCCAGCGCGTACTGGCGACCGCCAAGCAGCCGGTGCTGCTGGTCAAGTAAGCCGTGCCGCGCCGCACAAAGCCACTCTGCGGAGTGGCTTTTTTATTGGGCGGGCCGGCTATCATTACGCCTTCGTCTTCAGCCCTTTGGGATCCCCGCCGTGCCGCGCCTGATACTTGCCCCGATGGAGGGGCTTGCCGACGACGTCCTTCGCGACGTCCTGACCCGCACCGGGAGCTACGACTGGTGCGTGACTGAGTTCGTGCGCGTGACGGGCACGGTGTTGCCGCATAGCAGCTACAGGCGTCTTTCGCCTGAATTGAAGAACGCTTCGCGCACGCCCGGTGGTACGCCAACGCGCGTGCAGCTGTTGGGTTCCGATCCGGAGATGATGGCGCGCAATGCCGCGCATCTGGCGAGGATGCGACCGGCCGGCATTGACATCAACTTCGGCTGTCCGGCGCCACTGGTTAACCGGCATGGCGGCGGCGCCGCTTTGCTCGGTGAACCGGAGTTGCTGCACGCGATCGTGAGCGCGGTGCGTCTTGCCGTACCGCAGGACATTCCGGTTACGGCCAAGATGCGCCTTGGTATCGAGGATACCTCGCGGGCACTGGACTGCGCCCTCGCACTGGAGGCCGGCGGTGCCGAGTCCATCGTCGTCCACGCCCGCACCAAGCGGGATGGCTACAAGCCGCCGGCGCGCTGGGAATGGCTGCGGCATATCCGCGAAACGCTGCGGGTGCCTTTGATCGCCAACGGCGAAGTGTGGACGCTGGCCGACTATATCGGCATCCGTGACGTCAGTGGTTGCGACGATGTCATGCTGGGACGAGGTGCTGTGGCTGACCCCCTGCTGGCCACGCGCATCCGGCGCTGGCTTGGCGGCGAGAACGTGCAGTCGACCGATGCAGCCGATTGGGACGAGGTCCGCCAGTTCATCAGCTGCTTCTGGCACCGCGTCAATGACAAGCTGCCGGCACGGCATACACCGGGTCGCTTGAAGCAGTGGCTGGGATTGATGCAGCGCAGCTATCCGCAGGCCGAGGCGCTGTATGTGGCCTTGCGCGAAATGCGCAGTGTCGAGGCGATCGAATGCGTGCTGCGTACGCACGGCATCGACGTCATCACGGAGCCGGCGGCTGCATGACTCCGGACGATCTGCAACGTCTGGTCACTCTGCACATGCCCTTCGGAAAATACAAGGGCTGGCTGCTGGCCGATCTACCGGGCAACTATCTCGCTTGGTTTGCCCGCAAGGGATTCCCTCCGGGCGAGATCGGCCGTCTCCTCGCGCTGGCGCTGGAGATCGACCACAACGGCCTGAAGCCCTTGCTCGACCCCCTGCGCAGACGCTGATTACTTTTCGATACCGAGCAGCTCGACCTCGAAAGTCAGCGTGGCGTTGGGCGGAATTACCCCGCCAGCGCCGCGGCTACCGTAGGCGAGATTAGGCGGGCAGGTCAGGGTTGCCTTGCCGCCGACCTTGAGCAGCTGAATGCCCTCGGTCCAGCATGGAATGACGCGATTGAGCGGGAACGACGTCGGTTCGCCGCGCTTGTAGGAGCTGTCGAACTCCTTGCCGTCGGCAAGCGTGCCACGGTAGTGCACCTTGACCGTGTCGCTAGCCTTGGGGTTGGCGCCGCTGCCTTCCTTTTGCATTAGGACGGTAATACCCGACGGCGTCTTGATTTCCTTGGCAGCAGGCGGATTGGCGGCGTGGGCCAGACCGGCGGAGAGCAGAAGGGCGGCGAGCAGGGTGTAGCGATTCATTGTCTTTTCCGGCGGTTGAAAAAGCCGATATTAACGACAAACCGTCGCTCGTGTTGTCTCTCTGCTGCGCCGCATGTCAGAAACCGGACAGGACGAGCTTGCCGATGGTGCGGCCGGTCTCGATCAGTCGATGCGCTTCCTTGAGGTTGATGGCATTGATGGTACCAAGCTGCTTCCGCGCGGTGCTGCTTATCTTTCCTTGATCGACCAGGGCCGAGACTTCGTTGAGGATGCGATGCTGCGCCTCCATGTCGGGCGTCTTGAACAGCGAACGCGTGAACATCAGCTCCCAGTGCAGGCTGAGGCTCTTACGCTTCAGCAGGCGCACGTCGATGGGCGCGGCCGGATCGTCGATGAGCGCGAGCTTGCCCTGCGGTGCGAGCAGTTCGACGATCTGCTCGAAGTGCTGTTCGGTATTGGTGAGGCTGGCCACATACATGACCGGCGGGATCGATAGCGCGGCGACCTGCGCCGCCAGAGGCTGGCGATGGTCGATGATGTGATGTGCGCCCATTTGCGTGACCCAGTCGCGGGTTTCCGGGCGCGAGGCCGTGCCGATCACGGTCAGGCCGGTCAGCTGGCGTGCCAGCTGTACCAGGATCGAGCCGACCCCGCCGGCGGCACCGACCACCAGCAATGACGCGGCCTCGCCGCCGTTGCGCGGTGCCTGCATGCGATCGAAAAGCAATTCCCAGGCGGTGATTGCGGTCAGCGGCAATGCGGCTGCGTCGCCGGGCGAGAGCGTCTTCGGTTTCGTTCCGACGATGCGTTCGTCAACGAGCTGGAATTCAGCATTGCTGCCGGGGCGGTCAATCGCGCCGGCATACCAGACTGCATCGCCGATCTTGAACAGGCTGACGTCCGGCCCGGTCTCGCGCACGATGCCAACCGCATCGAAGCCGAGTACGCGCGCCTGTCCTACTTCGGGCGCCGCGCCGCGGCGAATCTTGGTATCGACCGGATTGACTGAAACCGCCTGTACTTCAACGAGCAGATCACGTCCGGTCGCGGTGGGGCGGGGCAGGTCGAGATCGAGCAGGGCCTCGTCGCGATCAATGCTGCCGGTATGGTAGTAACCGATGGCTTTCATGTCGTGCTCCTTGGGTCAGGCGTAGGTCGGGTAACTGGTATAGCCGGCAGCATTGCCGCCGAACAGGGTGGTGGCGTCGAGCGCGTTGAATTCGCGTGCATCTTTGAGTCGCGCCGGCAGGTCGGGATTGGCGATGAAGAGACGGCCAAAGGCGACCAGATCGGCATAGCCTCGGTCGAGCATCCACTGTGCCTTGGCGGTATCGTACTGTCCGGCGACGATCAGCGTACGCGTGAAGTTGCGCCGCAGATCCTGGCGGAAGCTTTCCGCAATTGCCGGTGCGTTGCTCCAGTCGGCCTCGGCCAGGTGCAGATAGACAATGCCGCGCTGATCGAGCGCCGCTGCTGCTTCAATGGTGGTGGGCAGGATGTCGGGGCAGTCCATGCCGCGTGCGGTAGTGTAGGGCGAGAGACGCACCCCGACGCGCTCGGCGCCGATGGCGCCGACGACTGCATCGACCACTTCAAGCAGGAAGCGTTGGCGATTGGCGCGCGAGCCGCCGTATTCGTCGTCGCGCTGATTCGAGCTGGTGCGCAGGAACTGGTCGACCAGATAGGCGTTGGCGCCGTGAATCTCGACACCGTCGAAGCCAGCCTCGATGGCGTTCAGCGCGGCCTGGCGGAAGTTGGCGACGATCTCCTTGATCTCGGGGATCGTCAGCGCACGCGGCGTCGGGCAGTCGACCATGCGACCGACGCCATTCGCGTCGGTCATCCAGATCTGGCCCTGGAAGCCAATTGCAGACGGCGCCACGGTCTGCTTGCCCTGCCGCAGATCGGGATGCGACATGCGGCCGGTGTGCCAGATCTGCAGGAAGATGCGGCCGCCCTTGGCATGTACCGCGTCGGTGACGAGACGCCAGCCTGCGATCTGTTTGCGGCTATGCACGCCCGGCGTTTGCGAATAGCCCTTGGCGTCGGCCGAAATGTCGGTGGCCTCGGCGATGATCAGACCGGCGCCGGCGCGCTGGGCGTAGTACTCGGCCATCAATGCATTCGGCACATTACCCGGCTGGCTGCTGCGCGCGCGGGTCAGCGGTGGCATGACGACACGGTTTTTCAGATGAATGGAGCCGAGCGTATAGGGATCGAACAAGGTGGTCATGGCAGGTCTTTCCTGTGGCAAACAAATACGATGAGCGCAGTTTATTTTTCAAAAATTGAGCTGGGAATGTGTTTTGGTATAAATTGACTTTCAAAATATTTTTGAAAGTAGGCAGCGCCGCATGAGCTTTCTCAATGACGTTCAGCTGTTCGTGGAAATCAGCCAGGCCGGCTCGATCAGCGCCGGCGGTCGTGTCCTGGGCCTGAGTCCGGCCGCTGCCAGCGCCGCCGTCAAGCGGCTCGAAGCGCGCCTGCAGAGCCAGTTGTTCGAACGCTCGACGCGCTCCCTGCGGCTGACGCCTGCCGGCGAGGACTTTCTCGGCTACGGTGTGCAGGCTCTGCAACTGCTGCGCGAGGGCCAGGAACAGCTCGGCGCGCATCGTTCCGCCTTGAGTGGCGACATTCATCTCGGCGCGCCTTCCGATCTGGGGCGCGACCGTCTGGATGCCATCCTCGAACCGTTCCGCCGCGAGCATCCGCAAGTGCGTCTGATCATGCATCTGTCCGACGGTATGCACGACCTGTATCGCTTTCCCGTCGATCTTGTGCTGCGCTACGGCGTGTTGCAGGACTCGAACCTGATTGCGCAGAAGTTGTGCGACAACACGCGCGTGATCTGCGCTGCGCCGAGCTATCTGAAGCAGCACGGCCGGCCGCAGACGCTGGAGGAGCTGGCTGCGCGCAATTGCATCTGCTTCTATCTCAATGGCGAGATCTACAACCGCTGGCGCGTTGGCCAACACGGACGCATGCGCGAGATTGTCGTGCAGGGCGATCGCGTCGCCGACGACGGCGCCATGGTGCGGCAGTGGGCAGTGCAGGGCACCGGTATTGCTTACAAGTCGCGCCTCGATATCCAGTCGGATCTGGATAGCGGCCGTCTCGTTGATCTGTTCCCGGCACTGCAAGGTGAGTCCAGTCCGCTGTATGCGGTGTATCCCAGTCGCCGCTATCAGCCGGCGCGGCTGCAGTCACTTTTGGTGCATCTTCAGGCTGGATTCAGTCCCCGTCAGGGCACAAAAACAGTGCATCGCGCACCACGAAGAAACACCGTAAAGTCTTGACGTAATTTGTATTTTTTTGTTGTTTTGTTGATGCAACTTATGTATTCTGGACCCTGTTTCCACCCATTCTCCGATTGACCATGCAGCTCACCCGCTTCACCGATTTCGGCTTGCGCATGCTGATGTATTTGAGCAAGCACGATCGCGCCATGCCCATCACGATCGCTGAGATCGCAGGTCAGTTCGACGTGCCGCACAATCATCTGATCAAGGTTGCCAATCGACTTGGCAAGCTCGGTCTGGTCAAGGCGCTGCGCGGTCGCAACGGCGGATTGGTGCTGGCGCTGCCGGCGGAAAGCATCCGTCTTGGCGACACCCTGCGCGGTCTCGAAGGCGACACGCAGCTGGTCAACTGCGACGAACCGCCGTGCGCGCTGGGCGGCCGCTGCCAGCTCACCGGCGCCTTGC
>DATMTO010000224.1:0-3668 GCA_035564055.1 Rhodocyclaceae bacterium
GCAAGGCGCCGGCGGCGGTCGTCGCGAAGTCGAGAAGGGCGGGGGCGGGCGCTCCAGCGGTGGCGGTGACAACTCGATTCGCGTCGATACCACGCGCCTCGATCAGGTGTTGAACTTGTCCGGCGAAATCGGCCTGACCAAGAACCGGCTGAACTCGCTGCGCAGCGACATCCTCAACGGCCGCAACGATTCGGATACGCTGCACGCCCTCGATCAGGCGGTCAGCCAGCTCGACCTGCTGGTGTCCGATCTGCAGAACGCCGTCATGAAGACGCGCATGCAGCCGATCGGCCGCCTGTTCCAGAAATATCCGCGTATCGCTCGCGATCTGGCGCGCAATCTCGGCAAGGATGTCGAGCTGGTGCTGATCGGTGAGGAAACCGAAATCGACAAGACCATGATCGAGGATCTGTCCGATCCGATCATCCACTTGATCCGCAACGCCGTCGACCACGGTATCGAACCCACCGCTGATCGTCTGGCTGCGGGCAAGTCGCCGAAGTCGGAGGTGCGCCTTGAGGCGCGTCAGGAAGGCGATCACATCCTGCTGCTGATTTCCGACGACGGGCGCGGCATGAATCCGGAAAAGCTGCGCGCCAAGGCCGTCGAAAAGGGCTTGATCACCGACGAAGAAGCCAACGTCATGGACGAACGCCAGAGCTACAACCTGGTGTTTCTGCCCGGCTTCTCGACCAAGGACGCAATCACCGACGTGTCCGGCCGCGGGGTCGGCATGGACGTGGTCAAGACCAATATCCAGAAGCTCAACGGCTCGATCGAGATCAAGTCTGCGCTAGGCAAGGGCACCACCTTCATCATCTCGTTACCGCTGACGCTGGCGATTCTGCCGGTGTTGCTGGTGCAGCTCGATCAACAGCCGTTCGCGGTACCGCTGTCGATGGTGCGCGAGATTCTGCCGATCGATGTGGCCGAAGTCCAGGAAGTCGGCGGGCGGGCCACCATGGTGGTGCGCGGTGAAGTCATGCCGATCTATCCGCTCAACTATATGCTGGGCTGGGCCTCCGAGCGGACGCCGGGGTATGGCGTGTTGATGCAGACCGCCGAGCACACCTTCATCCTCGCGATCGACGGTTTCATGGGGCGCGAAGATGCTGTGATCAAGTCGCTTGAGGACTTCCGTCCCAAGGGCGTGGCTGGTGTCACCACCTTGTCCAACGGCCAGATCGTGCTGATCCTCGATATCAAGGAGCTGCTCTCCGACCTCGGCGATGGGCGCGGCGTTCCGCGTTCCCTCTTCCAGGCGGCGATCAGCGTCGCAGCCTGATCCTGCGGGCGCTTCCGCCCGCTCTGGCAACATCTGAATCGCCTGCCATTTCGTCGTCCGAAATGGCAGGCGATTTGCCATTTGTTTGACCCCTCTCTCTCACGCTGCGCCGGCAATAATTGCCGGCGTAAAGCCCTTACTGTCTCTGCATTCGCGGCGACGGCGGGCGGAGGTGCACCGGATGGGCCGGTGTGCTCCGGGAGGAGAGGCCTTTGGCGGAAGACAGCGATCTCGAGCGGACAGAACCAGCGTCAGAGCGACGACTGGGGAAGGCGCGCGAAGAAGGGAATGTGCCTCAGTCGCGCGAGCTGATGGCCTTCCTGATTCTGGCGGCCGGGGTTGGCACCTTGTGGAGCATGGGCGGATGGTTGTCTGCGCGCACCCTGACGCTGCTGCGCGACGGTCTGACGCTGTCGCGTGATCTGGTCTTCGACCCCTCCCTCATGTTCGGGCATTTTGTCCATCAGGCCAGCGAGGCTCTCTTGACGCTGGCTCCGCTGTTCGTCTTCGTCATTGCCGGGGCGATCGTTGCGCCCATCTCCATCGGTGGCTGGAACTTCACTGCGCAGCCGCTGCAGCTGAACTTCGGGCGCATGAACCCGCTGTCCGGGATCAAGCGCATTGTTTCGGTTCAGGGCCTGGCCGAGCTGGTCAAGGCGGTGCTCAAGTCGCTGCTGGTGGGGCTGGTGATCTGGTGGGTGATCCGGCATGAGCAGGACAATTTGTTCGCGCTGATCACCATGCCGATCGAGGCTGGCGCGCCGGCGATGGTGCATGAAGTGTTGTTTGCCAGCGTGATGATCGTCGGCGGCATGGCCATCATCGCCGCCATAGACGTGCCTTTCCAGCTCTGGCAGTACTACTCGCGCCTGCGCATGACCAAGGAAGAGTTGAAGCAGGAAGGCAAGGAGCAGGAGGGCAGCCCCGAGGTCAAGGGCCGCATTCGTCGCCAGCAGCGCGAAGCAGCGCGCCGCCGCATGATGCAGGAAGTACCCAAGGCCGATGTGGTGGTGACCAATCCGACGCACTATGCAGTGGCACTCAAGTACGACAGCAACAGCATGTCGGCGCCGCAGATCGTGGCCAAGGGCATGAATCTGATCGCGGCAAATATCCGCGAGCTGGCCGAGCAGAACAAGGTGCCTGTGCTTGAGGCGCCGCCCCTGGCGCGTGCGCTCTACAAGCATGCAGAGATCGGTGACCAGGTGCCCGCCACCTTGTACACCGCGGTGGCCGAAGTCATGGCCTATGTCTATCAGCTCAGCCAGTACCTGGAAGGCGTTCCGAGCATGGCTGCGCCCGATGTGCCGCGCGTCATCTCCGTGCCTGAAGACATGGACCCCGGTTCCCCCGACGAGCGCGCCGTGGCGGTGATCGCATGAACGCGCTGGCGCTCCAGATCCGCGAGTTCTTCTCCGGCCCGAACGCCCGTCTGCTGGCCGCGCCGCTGCTCATCATGATGATCCTGTCGATGATGGTGCTGCCGCTGCCCACCTTCATCCTCGACCTGGCTTTCACCTTCAACATCGCCCTGTCCATCATGGTGCTGCTGGTGGCGATGTACACCATGAAGCCGCTGGATTTCTCGGCCTTCCCGACGGTGCTGCTGGTGACTACGCTGCTGCGCCTGTCCTTGAACGTGGCGTCGACCCGCATCATCTTCCTGCACGGCCACAAGGGTCCCGACGCCGCCGGCGCCGTGATCGACGCGTTCGGCCACTTCCTGGTCGGCGGCAACTATACGGTCGGCATCATCGTCTTCATCATCCTGACCGTCATCAACTTTGTCGTCATCACCAAGGGTGCCGGCCGCATCGCCGAAGTGTCGGCACGCTTCACCCTCGACGCGATGCCGGGCAAGCAGATGGCCATCGATGCCGACCTTAATGCCGGCCTGATCGGCGAGGATGAGGCGCGCAAGCGGCGCAAGGAAATTTCCCAGGAAGCCGACTTCTTCGGCTCCATGGATGGTGCTTCGAAGTTCGTCCGCGGCGATGCCATCGCGGGCATTCTGATTCTATTCATCAACATCCTCGGCGGTCTCATCGTCGGCGTGGCCCAGCATGATATGGCGGCCAGCGAGGCAGCCCGGGTGTACACGCTGCTGACCATCGGCGACGGCCTGGTCGCGCAGATTCCGGCGCTGATCATTTCTACCGCCGCGGGCTTGGTCGTCAGCCGTGTCAATACCGAAGAGGATATCGGCAAGCAGTTCACTGCCCAGGTCCTCGGCAACAACAACGTACTCTTCCTTACGGCCGCGATCCTCGGCGTGCTCGGTGTGATTCCGGGCATGCCCAATTTCGTGTTTCTGCTGCTTGCCTCCAGTCTCGGCATGTATGCCTACTACAAGCAGAAGCGCGAAACGCTGGCGGCGGAAGTC
>DATMTO010000225.1:0-1668 GCA_035564055.1 Rhodocyclaceae bacterium
TATCCCCCTCCCTCGGGGAGGGGCCGGGGCATGCGAAAGCGGCTGGGTATAATCCAGCCCATGAATGCGCCCACGGACGCCTCGCGCGCCGATCTTGAACTTGCGGAACAGTGGCTGGCCCGGCTGGCAGCTGCAACGGACGGACAGGCCATGGGCCCCGCCGAGTTGCCCCTGCCCGCACGCTGGATCGACGCCGCCGCCGCGCTGACTGCCCTGGCCCTGAACACGGGCCGGCAGATACAGATCGTGGTGCCGGATGACGAGACCCTGCCCGAACTTTCCAACGCTCTCGACATCGACCTGCGCCCGCTGTGCCTGGTCCTGCCCGAGGCCGACTTCGCCACGCGCATCGCCCTGCGCGCCACGCTGACCCTGCTCAAGAGCCGCCTCAACCGCCATGCCGACGCGCATCCGGTGTGGGAAGCGCAACGTCGCCGCATCGAGCGGCTGACCGGCACCTGGCAAGCCGCGCAGGCCTGGAGCCAGAGCGAAACCGAGGCCGCCTGGCCCACGGACATCGCCGATCTGTTCCCGGCCCGCCTGCTGCCAGCGAGCCATGCGGTTGAGTTTTCCCTGCCGGCCGACATGCAGCTGGTGATTGCGCCCGAGCGCATGCCGGCCGATCTGCGCAACGCATTGGTCCAGCTGTCGCCGCAAGTGTTGTGTCTGTCCGCTGCCAGTCGCGGCGCCGAACGGCGCCGGCTTGTGGTCTTCGACACGGAACAGCGCCAGCGCTACGAGCTGGAGGTGTTGACCCGCGAAATCGCCGACCTCGAACTCGAACTGGCCACCGTCCAGGCTGAAATCGCCGACTTCAGCCAGCGCTATCACACCGCAGTCGGTACGCTGATGGTCGAACTCGACACCCTGCAGGCACAGATCGCAGCCATTGAGGCGGAACGGACTCCCGACAACATCGAGCTCAAGCAGGCGGCTGAACAATGCCGCGCGCAGGCCGAACAGTCCCGTCAGGAGCAGCAGCGCTTTGAAGAGGCGCCCAGACAGGCGGCCGAGCCCAAGCCCTTCGCTCCCTCTCGCGACCTGAAGAAGCTGTATCGGCAGATCGCCCAGAAGATTCACCCTGATCGAGCCGCCGACGAGGCCGATCGGGACTGGCGCACGCACCTGATGAGCGAGGCCACGCGCGCCTACCGCAACGAGGATGAAGCCGGCCTGCGCGAAGTCCTCACGCTGTGGCAGGAAGGGCCGAACGGCACACCCGTCGGCCCCGCCGCCCGCAGCGCCGTGGAGAATCAGCTGCAAGGCATGAAGGCACGCCTCGCCAGCATTCAGGCCGAGCTTGATCGCCTGCTCTCCTCACGCCTCTACGAGCTGTTCGTGGCGACACGTCTGGCACGCCGCCAGGGCCGCGATCTGCTGCAGGAGATGGCGACTACGGTCGGCCTACAGCTCGATGCCGCCCGGCAGCGCCTGCAGGAACTTGCAGCGGCGAGTGCCGCGAATCCCGAGGAGACTGCATGACGCGCAAACTGCTCCTCGCCGGCCTGGCGGTTTTCGCGTTCGCCTGCGCAACGCCGGTCGTTCATGCCGACGTCATGCCACTGCCCGGCGGCCCCAAGTTGTCCGACTGCAGTAAGGCACGCGATCCGGCGCGTTGCGAAGCCCGCCTCAAGGCACGCCGGGCCTGCCGCGACAAGCACGATCAGC
>DATMTO010000226.1:0-11809 GCA_035564055.1 Rhodocyclaceae bacterium
TCTGGCGCCGTGATGGCCGAACTTCATCTTCATCGTGCGACCGCCGGAGGCGAGGCCGAGGAGCTGGTGGCCGAGGCAGATGCCGAAGGTCGGCACCTTTTTGGCGACGATGTCCTTGATCGCGGCAATCGCGTAGTCGCAAGGCTCGGGGTCGCCCGGGCCGTTGGATAGGAATACACCGTCCGGATTCAGTGCCAGCACTTCGGCAGCCGGGGTCTGTGCCGGCACGACCGTCAGCTTGCAGCCGCGCTCAGCCAGCATGTGGAGGATGTTCTGCTTGACGCCGAAGTCGTAGGCGACGACGTGGAACTTGGGATTGGCCTGTTCGACGTAGCCCTTGCCCAGACGCCACTCACCGGAGGTCCAGGTGTAGGGTTTGGTAGCGCTGACCACCTTGGCCAGATCCATGCCGGCCAGGCCTTCGAAGCTCTTGGCCTTGGCGATGGCGTCTTCAGCCTTGATGTTGTCGCCGGTCAGGATGCAGCCCGACTGCGCGCCCTTGCTGCGCAGGATGCGCGTCAGCTTGCGCGTGTCGATGCCGGCGATGGCGACGATGTTCTCGGACTTGAGGTAATCGGAGAGATTCTGTTCGGAGCGGAAGTTCGACACGATCATGGGCAGATCGCGGATCACGAGGCCGGCGGCGTAAGCCTTGTCGGACTCGCAGTCTTCCTTGTTCACACCGACATTGCCGATGTGCGGATAGGTCAGGGTGACGATCTGGCGGGTGTAGGACGGGTCGGTCAGGATTTCCTGGTAACCGGTCATGGCGGTGTTGAACACCACTTCGCCGATCGTGCTGCCGGTAGCGCCTATGCCTTGGCCATAAAAGACAGTTCCGTCGGCTAAGGCAAGAATGGCGGGCGGAAACTGGGTCACGGGTGGCTCCTGGGCAGGTTTTATTATGGCAACCCCGAAAAATTCCCCATATAACTCATCAAGTTAAAGGAAAACCCTCGGTTTTGCGCAGTACATGTGCAAAGCGGGACAGGCTCGTGGCCCGTCCCGCTCATCAAACCGTCAGATTGTAGCGTAAACCGCACAGTCGGGCAATGCCGACACATCCTCTTACAGCAAATTCTTGAGCCCGCAGCGACAGAAGAGTAGCCGCCCGCAAAAACAACGAGGCCGCCCCCTTTCCTCGGGAAAGGGGGCGGAGGAAGGCTTTACTTCAGGCCCAGTACATCCTGCATGTCAAAGAGGCCACTCGTCTTGCCGCGCAGGTAACGGGCCGCACGCAGCGAACCCGACGCATAAGGCATACGGCTGGCCGACTTGTGCGTGATCTCGATGCGCTCGCCAAGACCGGCGAAGAGCACCGTGTGGTCGCCAACGATGTCGCCGCCGCGGATGGTGGAGAAGCCAATCTCCTTGGCCGGGCGCTCGCCGGTGTGGCCTTCGCGGCCATAGACGGCGTCGTCCAGCGACAGACCTGCCGCCTTGGCGACGACTTCACCCATGCGCAGCGCCGTGCCGGAGGGGGCATCGACCTTGTGGCGATGGTGCGCCTCGATCACCTCAATGTCGTAGCCTTCGTTGAGAATGCGGGCGGCCACGTCGAGCAGCTTGAATACGGCATTGACGCCGACCGCCATGTTCGGAGCAAACACGACCGGAATACGCTTGGCGGCGGCTTCGATGGCGGACTTGCCGGCCGCATCGAAACCGGTGGTGCCGATGATGATGCCGACCTGGTGCTGCTGGCAGGCCTTAAGGTGTTCAAGTGTGCCTTCCGGACGCGTGAAGTCGACCAGTACGTCGCAGCCCTTGAGCGCATCAAGGTCAGCCGTGATCTTGACGCCACAGGCGGCGCCCACCAGCTCGCCGGCATCCCTGCCGAGAAAGGGGCTGCCGCTATGCTCCAGCGCAGTCACCAGCACACCGTCATCGGACTTCTGCACCGCCTCGATCAGCATGCGCCCCATACGACCGGCACAGCCGGTAATGGCGTAACGGATTTTTTCCATAAGAATCAGCCTTGACTATTCGGGTCTGAAATTCAGGCCCTAAAACCTGCGCCACTAATGCGACCAGGCTCGTTGATATTTACTGGGCGGAGCCCGTCGGTGCAGCTTCGGCCGGTTTCGCCGCCGGAACAGCTTCGGCCTTCGGCGCACTCTTGGCCTTGGGGTCTTCGATGTCCAGCGTCTGCATGGGCGGGCTGGCCGGCGCATCGCTCACCTCGCCCGGCGTCACATCGCCGCCGAGGCGATACAGGCGATTGTCCTGAAAATAGACGATCAAGCGGCGCTGTTCGACCTGCCCGCGGCCCGGTTGGAAGCGATAGACATAGTCCCAGCGATCGCTGTGGAAGGCGTCCACGATCAGCGGCGTACCGAGAATGAAACGCACCTGCTCCTTGGTCTGGCCCGGCCTGAGCTGGGCGACCATATCCTGCGACACGTAGTTGCCCTGGCGCACGTCGATCTTGAACGGATTGATCTTGGCCACCATCTCCGAGGTCGTCGTGCCGCAGGCACACAGCATCAGGGAAACAGCTGCAACAGGGAAAAGTCGTTTCATCGGTAGAGGAGTCAGAAAAGTCACACGCTCGCCCGTCAAACACAGGGGTTTCGGCGAGGCGCGGGAGACTATATCATAGGGACTCTCCCCCAACCCGCTGCGCCGTCAGGCGCTGCCCAAAGTCATGGCGAACTCACAAGAACTCAAGGATATCGGCCTCAAGGCCACCACGCCCAGACTCAAGATCCTCGACCTGTTCCAGAAGGCCCACACTAGCCCGGGCGAACGGCACATGTCGGCGGAAGACGTCTATCGCCATCTGATCAACGAGGATATCGACATCGGTCTGGCCACGGTTTACCGCGTACTGACCCAGTTCGAACAGGCCGGCCTGCTTGAGCGCCACTATTTCGAATCCGGCAAGGCCGTGTTCGAGCTCAACGAAGGCAAGCACCACGACCACCTGGTCTGCATGCAGTGCGGCAAGGTCGAGGAGTTCTACGACGCCGAGATCGAAAAGCGCCAGACCAAGATCGCCAAGGATCGCGGCTTCGCCATCACCGAGCACGCCCTCTACCTGTACGCGGACTGCACCAAGACCGACTGCGTGAACAAGAAGTCACGCCCGCGGTAAGGCATCCGCCCTACCCCGGCTCGCCCTGTGCGGCCCGGGGTTGTCGCCCGGGGTTGTCGCCCGAGGCTCAGACCAGCCCCAGCATCTCCGCCGCATGACCACGCGTGGTGGCGGTGATTTCGACACCGCCGAGCATGCGGGCGATTTCCTCGATACGTCCATCATCGTCGAGCGGCGTGACGCGGCTCTTCGTCTCGTTGCCCTTGACGTCCTTGGCGATCGACCATTGCCAATCCGCTTGCGCCGCAACCTGCGGCAAGTGGGTGACGCACAGCACCTGACGATTGCTGCCGAGCTGCTTCAACAGACGGCCGACGATCTCGGCCACACGACCGCCAATGCCGACATCGACCTCGTCGAAGATCAGGGTTGGCACTTCGCCGGCTTCGCTGGCGATGACCTGGATGGCAAGACCGATACGCGACAACTCGCCGCCGGACGCAACCTTGGCCAGCGCGCGCAGCGGCTGACCGGGATTGGCAGAGACCTGGAATTCGGTGGCCTCAAGACCGAAGGCGGCCGGCTGTTCGAGCGCGGTCAGCGCGATCTCGAAGCGTCCACCGCTCATGGCGAGGTCCTGCATGATTTCGGTGACGCGCCGGGACAGCTCCGCGGCCGCCTTCTTGCGGCCACTGGAGAGCTTCTTGGCAACCGTCATGTAGGCGGCCTCGGCGGCCGCCTCCTGTGCCGCAAGCGCGGCCGGATCGCTGGCGATCTGGAGCTCGCCAAGGCGTGCGTCGAGTCGTGCCAGCGTCTCCGGCAGCTCATCAGGAGTGATGCGATGCTTGCGTGCCATGGTCATGACGGCATCAATGCGGGCATCCAGCTCCGACAGTCGCGCCGGATCGAGATCCAGACGCTGGCGATAACGCGACAAGGCATGCGAGGCCTCGCCGAGCTGGATGCGTGCCGCCTCGATCAGGTCGAGCGGCTCCTTGAGGTCAGCGTCAATCTCGGCCAAGGGGCGCAAGGTCGTCAGCACATGATCCAGTTGCGTCGTGGCGGCACTTTCACCGTCGTCCAGGGCCTCAACCGCCCCCTCGGCGCCGGCCAGCAGACTGGCGGCATGGGACAGGCGGCGCTGCTCCTGGTTATCGTCCTGCCATTGCGCGGCGTCGAAGGCCAGCTCCTTGAGCTCGCCGACCTGGAAGGACAGCAGCTCGCATTCGCGCGCACTGGCCGTGGCGTCCTGTTCAGCGCGCAAGCGGGCATCACGGAGTTTTTGCCAAGTCCTGAACTTGTCTGAGGTCTCGCGCGCCAAAACCAACAGGCCGGCATGCGCATCGACCAACTGGCGCTGCGCGTCACTCTTGAGCAGGGAGTGGTGGGCATGCTGGCCGTGAATGTCGGCCAGGAATTCGGCGGCGGCCTTCAGCTGACTCAGCGTCGCCGGCGCGCCGTTGATGTAAGCGCGCGACTTGCCTGCCTTATCGACGACGCGGCGCAGCAGGCACTCGTCGTCAGCGTAGTCGTTCTCGCGCAGCCAGGCAGCCAACGGCGTATTCGCGGCCACGGCAAAGTCGGCGCTGATGTCGGCGCGCTCTGCACCGGCCCGCACCACGGCGGCGTCGGCACGCTCACCCAGCGCCAGCGACAAGGCGTCGATGAGAATGGACTTGCCGGCACCGGTCTCGCCGGTCAGGGTGCCGAAGCCCGAGGCGAACTCGAGCTCCAGCTTGTCGACAATGACGAAGTCACGCAGGATGAGGCGTTGCAGCATTTTGTCGGCGCGGTGTATCAGTAACGGGGCGTGGAGCTCCAATGGAGCTTTTCGCGGAGCATTTCAAAATAGCTGTAACCCTGCGGGTGCAGCAGCGTCACCACGTGATCGGAACGGCGGATGCTGATACGGTCATAAGACTGGGCATCGAAGCGCGATACCGAGTCGAAATGAAAACGACACTGGTGCGGCGCCGCCACGGTGACGTCGATCACCGACGCGTCGCTGACCGTGATCGGGCGGTTCGACAGGGCATGCGGGCACAGCGGCACAATGGCCAGTCCGCGCACAGACGGATGCAGGATCGGGCCATTGGCCGACAGCGCGTAGGCGGTCGAGCCGGTCGGCGTCGCCACGATCATGCCGTCGGCACGCAACACGTACAGGAAGCCGCCGTCGACCTTGACCTCAAGCTCGATCATGCGGCCGATGTCGCCCTTGCTGATGACAACATCATTGAAGGCCAGGCTGCGGAACACCGACTCGCCGCTGCGGAACACTTCGGCATCCAGAAGCACGCGCTCTTCGCGGGTGTATTTGCCTTCCAGAATGTCGGCCACGCCTTCAAGCATGTGATCGCGCGAAATGTCGGTCATGAAACCGAGGCGGCCCTGATTCACGCCCACCACCGGCACGCCGTATTCGGCCATCTGACGGGCCGCGTTGAGCATGGTGCCATCGCCGCCGAGCACGATGACCAGCTTGGCGCGCGCACCCAGCTCCTCAATGCTGACAATCTCGTAGCCCTGGATGTCGGTAGAGCCGGCGGTATGCTCGTCGACCAGAACGGTCACGCCCTGTGTCCGCAGGAAAGCGGCCATGGCGCCCAGCGATTCGCCAACTTCGCGCGTCTGAAAGCGGCCGACGAGGCCGATGGTGGTGAATTCCGTAGTCATGAATCCGATTATACCCATGGGTATAATCAAAGCATGCTCGACAAGCGCGCCCAAACCCTGCTGAAGACCCTGATCGAACGGTATATCGTCGAAGGACAACCGGTCGGATCGCGCACCTTGTCGCGCCATTCTGGCCTGGAGCTCTCGCCGGCGACGATCCGCAATGTCATGTCGGACCTTGAGGAAATGGGCCTCATCGCCAGCCCGCACACCTCGGCCGGGCGCGTGCCTACCGCGCTCGGTTATCGCCTGTTCGTCGATACCCTGCTGACCGTCAAGCCGCTGGACCGGGCCGAACTTAACGAGCTCCAGGACGCCATTCAGACGCATCAGCCGCAACTGGCCATCAATACCGCTTCGCAGCTGCTGTCGCAACTCACTCAATTCGCCGGCGTGGTGATCGTGCCGCGGCGCCCGCAAACCCGTGTCCGCCAGGTCGAATTCCTCACCCTGTCGGACAAACGGGTTCTGTTGATTCTGGTCACCACCGACGGCGACGTGCAGAATCGCATCCTGCATACCCAGCGCGACTATTCGCCCTCCGAGCTGGTCGAGGCGGCCAACTTCATCAACCAGAATTACGCCGGGCTCGATTTCGAACAGATCCGCGGCCGTCTGCGCGACGAACTGTCCCAGCTCCATTCCGACATGAGCGAGCTGATGACAGCGGCCGTGGCCGCCGGTGAAGACACGCGCAGCCAGCAGCCGCAATACATTCTCAGCGGCGAGCGCAAGCTGCTCGACGTCGAGGACCTGACCTCAAACATCAATCGCCTGCGCCAGCTGTTCGACCTGTTTGAACAGAAAACCAGCCTGGCCCAACTGCTCGAAATCTCCAGCCGCGCCGAGGGCGTGCAAGTTTTTATCGGCGGCGAATCGGGGATTGCACCGCTCGATGAATGCAGCGTCGTCACCGCCCCCTACGAGGCCAACGGAGAGGTGGTCGGTACGCTCGGCGTCATCGGCCCGACCCGTATGGCTTATGAGCGCGTCATCCCCGTCGTCGACATCACCGCCCGCCTGCTCAGCAATGCGCTGAGCAACCCTAACGCCTGAGGCATCATGGCCCGCTACCAGCCCGAACCCGCGCACTTGCACGGCAGCCCGGTTCGCACCGGCATTCTCTACGTCAACCTCGGCACACCCGATGCGCCGACCGCCAGCGCCTTGCGACGCTACCTCAAGGAGTTCCTGTGGGACCCGCGCGTAGTGGAAATCCCCCGGCCGGTCTGGTGGCTAATCCTCAACGGCATCATCCTGAATACCCGGCCGCGCAAGTCGGCGGAGAAATACGCCGCGGTCTGGACCAAGGACGGTTCGCCGCTCGCCGTGCATACCCAGAAGCAGGCCAAGCTGCTACGTGGCGCGCTCGGTGTCGCCGGTTACCCGGATATCGAAGTTGCCTTTGCCATGCGTTACGGCAATCCCTCCATCGCCAGCAAACTTGATCAGTTGAAAGCCGCCGGCTGCGGACGCATCCTGATTCTGCCGGCCTACCCGCAATACGCCGCCTCGACCACCGCCAGCATCGGCGACATGGTCGGCGACTGGGCGCAACGCACCCGCAACGTGCCGGAACTGCGTTTCGTGCGCAACTATCATGATCACCCCGGCTACATTGCGGCGCTCGCCGCCAGCGTGCGCCAGCACTGGATGGAAAACGGGCCGCTGCAAGCCGGCGACAGGCTGGTAATGAGCTTCCACGGACTGCCCCGCTTCAGCCTCGACAAGGGCGACCCCTATTTCTGCGAATGCCAGAAAACCGGCCGGCTGCTGGGCGAGGCACTCGGGCTGGCCAAGGATCAGTATCTGGTCACCTTCCAGTCGCGTTTCGGCCGCGCCGAATGGCTGCAACCCTACACCCAACCGAGCCTGGAAGCGCTGGCCCGCGATGGGGTGGGCCGCGTGGATGTCATCTGCCCGGGTTTTACCGCCGATTGCCTGGAAACACTCGAGGAAATCGCCATGGAGTGCAAACAGGCATTTCTGACCGAGGGCAGGAATGGCGGCGGCAAGCAGTTCCACTACATTCCCTGCGTCAACGAGCGGCCTGACTGGATCAGCGCCCTGACCGACCTCGCCCGCAGCCATCTCGGTGACTGGCTCAATACACCCGTTGCCGACGCCAACAGCGCAGCGCGCGCCATTGCGCTCGGCGCCAAGCAATAAAAGTTACCGGGCCACTGCGCTTGGCCACAACGCCACATGGTTGCGGCATGCGCCGTTCGCAATGTGGCAATGACCCGGGTGACGGACGCCCCTCCCCGACTGCGCCTCAAGCAAGACCGCGATCCGCCGTTAACAGCCTGAACAGACAGGACTTTACGGAGGGTCACCATGAAAATTTCCGCCTCGGAAATCTCGATGCAATCTGAGCAATCGAGTCTAAGTATTTATTCACGTTCGGAAAGCCTCCGGATGTGGAAAGGCCAACAGCTGGAGACTACCCCGCCATCCACCGTCCCACAAAAACGCCAGGTCCAACTCTCCGATCAGGCACTATCGATCCAGGCGGCGGAGCAAACGCAAAGCGGTGAGACGGTAGACCCCAAGCTCAAGCTGCTTATCGCTATGATCGAGGCAATCACCGGTAAGCAGATCAAGATCCTCAATACGGGCGCACTCGGCCAGCCTCCGGCAAGCGCGGCCTCAGGCGGCGCTGCTGCCGGATCAAGACCGGCAACGGGCAGCGCAACACCCGACCCCGGCTTCGGCATGGCCTATGATCTGCATGAAAGCTACACCGAGACCGAACAGACCACGGTATCGGCCAGTGGCGTGATCAAGACCGCTGACGGCAAGACCATCAATTTCCAGCTCGACCTCAGCATGAGCCGCAGCTACGCCGAGTCCACCGACATTTCCCTGCGTGCCGGCAATGCGCAGCGCAAGGATCCGCTGGTGATCAACTTCGGCGGCTCGGCGGCACAATTGACCGACCAGAAATTCTCCTTCGACCTGGATGGCGACGGCAATAATGAGCAGGTTGCGCAGCTTGGCAGCGGCAGCGGCTATCTGGCGCTCGACAAGAACGGTGACGGCAAGATCAATGACGGCAAGGAGTTGCTTGGCCCAACTACCGACAGCGGCTTTGGTGAATTGGCTGCGCTCGACCAGGATCACAATGGCTGGATCGACGAAAATGATGCTGCCTTCCAGCAATTGAAGATATGGGTGCCGAATGCGGATGGCGGCCAGCTGATGTCGCTCGCCGATGCGGGTGTCGGCGCGCTTGCCCTGGCGCATGTCGGCAGCAAGTTCGAGCTGCGCGGCCAGGGCAACAGCGATCTGGGCGGAATTCGCGACACTGGGGTATTCCTGTACGAGGATGGACGCGTCGGCAACTTGCAAGAGGTGGACTTAACAGTTTAAGCCTAGCAAACACAGGGTTTTCCGCCAGAAAATAAAGGGCATCTTCCGGATGCCCTTTATTTTTGGTCATTTTCAAACAATCCCCCTTGAAAGCCTAAAACCCGACCCCAAGTGTGGGCAATCCAAGAATTTGCATCGCAAGGAAGCCCTCATGTCGCAAGAACAAGAACCCCAGGTCAACGAGACACCCGTTAGCGAAACCCAGTCGCCGGTCGACAGCATGCCCAGTATCGAGGAGCAACTGAAGATCGCCGAGCAGAAGGCTGCTGAAAGCCACGATGCTTGGCTGCGCGCCAAGGCCGAAGGCGAGAACATCCGCCGGCGCGCTCAGGAAGACATCGCCAAGGCCGGCAAGTTTGCGGTCGAGAAGTTCGCCGGCGAACTGGTCGCCGTCAAGGACAGCCTTGAAGCCGCACTGGCCAGCGACAAGCAAACCGCCGAAGACCTCAAGGCCGGCGTTGAGCTGACACTGAAGCAACTGAGCTCGGCTTTCGAAAAGTCGGCGCTGCTCGAAATCAACCCGCTCGAAGACAAGTTCGATCCGCACAAGCATCAGGCCATCAGCCAGGTCGAAGCCGACGGCGAACCTAATCGCGTGATCAACGTCCTGCAGAAGGGCTACGCCCTGCACGACCGCGTGATCCGCCCGGCACTGGTGGTGGTTTCCAAAGCAAAAAGCTGAGGCTCATCGCTTGAACCTCCCACGCTAATCCCCATATTCGATTCAAGGCTGCAAAGCTCACAACACATTCAGACTTAAAGGAAAACACCATGGGCAAGATCATCGGCATCGACCTCGGCACCACCAACAGCTGCGTCTCCGTGATGGAAGGCGGCAAGCCCAAGGTCATCGAAAACTCGGAAGGCGCGCGCACCACGCCGTCCATCGTCGCCTATACTGACGACGAAGTGCTGGTCGGTGCCTCGGCCAAGCGCCAAGCCGTGACCAACGCCAAGAACACCCTCTACGCCGTCAAGCGCCTGATCGGCCGCCGCTTTGAAGAGCAGGCCGTGCAGAAGGACATCGATCTGATGCCCTTCTCCATCATCAAGGCTGACAACGGCGACGCCTGGGTTGAAGCCAAGGGCCAGAAGCTGGCCCCGCCGCAAGTCAGCGCCGAAGTGCTGAAGAAGATGAAGAAGACCGCCGAAGACTACCTGGGTGAAGAAGTCACCGAGGCCGTCATCACCGTGCCGGCCTACTTCAACGACAGCCAGCGCCAGGCCACCAAGGATGCCGGCCGCATCGCCGGTCTGGAAGTGAAGCGCATCATCAACGAACCGACCGCAGCCGCGATCTCCTTCGGCCTCGACAAACAGGAAGGCGACCGCAAGATTGCCGTGTTCGACTTGGGCGGCGGGACGTTCGATATCTCCATCATTGACATCGCTGAAATCGATGGCGAGCACCAGTTCGAGGTTCTCTCGACCAACGGCGACACCTTCCTCGGCGGCGAAGACTTCGACCAACGTCTGATCGACTACATCATCGACGAGTTCAAGAAGGAACAGGGCGTCGACCTGAAGAAGGACGTGCTAGCCCTGCAACGCCTCAAGGAAGCCGCTGAAAAGGCCAAGATCGAACTGTCGTCGTCGACCCAGACCGAAGTCAACCTGCCCTACATCACCGCTGACGCAACCGGCCCGAAGCACCTGGCACTCAAGATCACCCGCGCCAAATTCGAGTCGCTGGTCGACGAGCTGATCCAGCGCACCATCGAGCCCTGCCGCGTCGCCATCAAGGACGCCGGCGTCAAAGTCAGCGACATCGCCGACGTGATCCTGGTCGGCGGCATGACCCGCATGCCCAAGGTGCAGGAAAAGGTGAAGGAGTTCTTCGGCAAGGACCCGCGCAAGGACGTGAACCCGGACGAAGCCGTTGCCATCGGCGCCTCCATCCAGGGCGGCGTGCTGCAAGGTGAAGTCAAGGACGTGCTGCTGCTCGACGTGACCCCGTTGTCGCTGGGCATCGAAACCCTGGGCGGCGTCATGACCAAGCTGATCCAGAAGAACACCACCATTCCGACCAAGCAAAGCCAGGTTTTCTCCACCGCCGACGACAACCAGAATGCGGTAACCATCCACGTGCTGCAAGGCGAGCGTGAAATGGCCGGCGGCAACAAGAGCCTCGGCCAGTTCAACCTGTCCGACATTCCGCCCGCACCGCGCGGCATGCCGCAGATCGAAGTCACTTTCGACATCGACGCCAACGGCATTCTGCACGTGTCGGCCAAGGACAAGGCCACCGGCAAGGAAAACAAGATCACCATCAAGGCGAACTCCGGCCTGAGTGAAGCTGAAATCCAGCAGATGGTTCAGGACGCCGCCGCGCACGCCGAGGAAGACAAGAAGGCGCGCGAACTGGTGGACACCAAGAACCAGTGCGAAGCCATGGTGCATTCGACCAAGAAGGCGCTGGCCGACCACGCCGACAAGGCCGGCGACGACAAGGCTGCGATTGAAGCCGCCATTGCCGAAGCCGAAGAGGCGCTGAAGGGCAACGACAAGGAAGCCATCGAAGCCAAGACCGAAGCGCTGGCCAAGGCTGCGCAGAAGCTGGGCGAAAAGATCTACGCCGAGCAGCAGGCAGCAGCTGGCGGTGCCGAAGCCGCAGCGGGTGCAGGCGCCGGCGATGCCAAGAAGGATGACGGCGACGTTGTGGATGCCGAATTCACCGAGGTCAAGGACAAGAAGTAATTCCTGAACGCCTGATCGAGTTGAACC
>DATMTO010000227.1:0-12572 GCA_035564055.1 Rhodocyclaceae bacterium
GTGCGGCGCTTATGCGAAGGGATGGCGCAGAACAATGGTCTCTTCGCGATCCGGACCGGTCGAGATCATATCGACGGGCACGCCACAGACTTCCTCAATGCGCTTGATGTAAGCGCGCGCATTTACCGGCAGGCCCTCCAGCGTCTTCACGCCGACGGTGCTTTCCTTCCAGCCCGGCAGGGTTTCGTACACCGGCACACAGCAGGCCAGTTCCTCGGCACCAACCGGCAGGATGTCGGTCGTCTTGTTGCCTTCGAGCTTGTAGCCGGTACAGATCTTGATCTCTTCGACGCCATCGAGCACGTCCATCTTGGTCAGGCAGATGCCTGATACGCCGTTGATCTGAATCGAGCGCTTCATGGCAGCGGCATCGAACCAGCCGCAGCGGCGCGCGCGGCCGGTGGTGGCGCCGAATTCGTTGCCCTTCTCAGCCAGATACTTGCCGACCGGATCCTGCTTGTTGACCGCATCGTAAAGCTCGGTCGGGAACGGACCGCTGCCGACACGCGTGGTGTAGGCCTTGGTGATGCCAAGCACATAGTGCAGCATGCCCGGGCCGACGCCGGAACCGGCCGCCGCAGCGCCGGACACGCAGTTCGACGAGGTGACGTAGGGATAGGTGCCGTGGTCGATGTCGAGCAGCGCGCCTTGCGCGCCTTCGAACAGCAGATTGGCGCCGGCCTTGCTGGCGTCGTAGAGCGCACGCGGCACGTCGGCAATCATCGGGCGCAGGATCGGTGCGTACGACATGGCTTCGTCATAGACCTTCTGGAAATCGACCGCCTCGACGCCGTGATACTTGGTCAGCACGAAGTTGTAGTACTCGAGCAGTTCGCCCAACTTGTCGGCGAAACGCTTCGGCGTCAGCAGGTCCTGCAGGCGCAGGGCGCGACGAGCCACCTTGTCTTCGTAGGCCGGGCCGATGCCGCGACCGGTGGTGCCGATCTTGTTCTCACCGCGCGCCGCTTCGCGCGCCTTGTCCATGGCGATGTGATACGGCAGGATCAGCGGACAGGCTTCGGAGACCTTGATGCGGGCAGCCGCGTCGATGCCGGCTTCATTGAGCTGCTTGATTTCCTTGATCAGCGCCTCGGGCGACAGCACCACGCCGTTGCCGATGTAGCAGGTCACGCCTTCGCGCAGGATGCCTGACGGCACCAGATGCAGCACGGTCTTCTTGCCGCCGATGACCAGCGTGTGGCCGGCATTATGGCCGCCCTGGAAGCGCACCACACCTTGCGAGTGATCGGTCAGCCAGTCGACGATCTTGCCCTTGCCTTCGTCACCCCACTGGGTGCCGACCACTACAACGTTCTTGGCATTCTGGTTGTTTGCCATTTTGGTTTCCTAATACCTTTTAATTTAATGCTTCAAGTACCCACATCGCGTCGCGCTTGACCAGCTGGCGATCGCAACCGGCTTCGCGCCAGCTGCCATCGTGCCCGGGCAAGGCGATTGCCACGACCTCGCCCGCTTCGCGCAGACGAGAAATTTCCTTTTGCAGCGCCGCATCGTCGCTCCACGGCGCCAGCACCTTGCCCTTTTCGCCGCCGTTACCCGACAGACGCACGACCTCGCGCAGATCCATCGAGAAGCCGGTGGCCGGGCGGGCACGGCCGAAGGCCTTGCCCATATTGTCGTAACGGCCGCCGAGCGCAATCGCGTTCGGATGGCGCGCGCAATAGGCCGCGAATACCACCCCGCTGTGATAGTGGTAGCCGCGCAAATCAGCCAAGTCAAAGCTGATCGGCAAGCCGGCCAGCGAACTCGCCAGCTGACGCAGGTCAGCCACGGCGGCAGCCACTTCGGCATCGCCATCGACCAGTTTCAATACCGTGTCCAGCACCTCGCTGCCGCCGTAGCAGTCGGGCAGCCCACGCAGCGCGCCACGCACGGGCTCGGCGATGTTCGCCGTCAATGCCTCCAGCGTCGGCACGTCCTTGGCTTGCAAGGCACTAAACAACTCCTCGATCTGATCGTCGTCAAGCGCAGCACGCTTGACCAGGGCCCGGAAGATCCCGACATGGCCGAGGTCGATGCGCGTCGCCGAGAGATCGGCCAACGCCAGGGTGCTCGCCAGCAAGCGGATTATCTCGATGTCAGCCTCGATGCCGCCATGACCATAGAGCTCGGCGCCGATCTGCAGCGGTTCACGGGTTGCAGTCAGGCTGTCCGAGCGCGTATGCAGCACGTTGGCGCAGTAGCACAGGCGAGTGACGCCAGCACGATTGAGCAGATGCGCATCGATGCGTGCGACCTGCGGCGTGATGTCGGCGCGAATACCAAGGGTGCGGCCGGAGAGCTGATCGACCAGCTTGAACGTGCGCAGATCGAGGTCATGCGCGCCGTCGGTCAGCAGCGACTCGACATATTCGAGCAAGGGCGGCGTGACCAGTTCATAGCCGTGACCGCGAAAACCGTCGAGCGTGCGGCGGCGCAAGGCCTCGATACGAGCGGCCTCGGCCGGCAGAATGTCTTCAATCGCTTCAGGCAACAACCAGCGGCGCATGTAATTCACTTACTTGGCAAAGATAATGACGACAAGGCCGACCAGCATCGAGGTCAGGCCCATGAAACGCAGCTGGCCGTCGGCCAGCTTGGTGATGCGCAGAAAGGTCTCGCGCCACAGATGCGGGACCAGAAAAGGCAAAACGCCTTCCAGGACCAGCATCAGGCCGAGCGCAATCAGCAGGGTCTTGAGCATGCTACTTGCCGCCGCGCCCTGCGTTCTTGAGGTACTTGAAGAAGTCGGAGTTCGGTTCGACCACGATCACGTCGCTCTTGTCCTTGAAGCTCGAGCGATAGGCTTCGAGACTGCGGTAGAAGGCATAGAACTCGGGGTTCTGGCCGAAAGCGCCGGCATAGATGGCAGCAGCGCGGGCATCGCCCTCGCCCTTGATCTTTTGCGCATCGCGATAGGCTTCGGCGACGATGACTTCACGCTGACGATCGGCATCCGCCTTGATCTTCTCGGACGCCGCTATGCCTTGCGAGCGCAGTTCGTTGGCGACGCGGGTTCGCTCGGTCGCCATATTGCCGTACACCGATTCGGACACTGTGGTCGGCAGCTCGACGCGCTTGATGCGCACATCAACGATCTCGACGCCCATATCGCTGATACGACGGTCGGCGCGCGCCTTCTTCATGACGGTGGTCATGATGTCGTCGCGTTCGCCGGTAACGGCATCGCGCATGACACGGCGACCGATCTCCTCGCGCAGGCTGGAGGTGATGATGGGATTGATACGCGAACCAGCCACGGCTTCGTCACCGCCATTGAGGCTCACGTAGAACTTGCGCACATCGCTGATGCGCCACTTGACGTAGGCATCGACGAGGATGGGATTGTTCTCGGCCGTAAAGAAAAGATCCGGCTCGGACGAGTCCAGCGTCAGGATGCGCTTGTCATAGAAGCGGACGTTCTGCACGAACGGAATCTTCATCGCCAGGCCGGGCTTGTCATAGACCGCGCGGATTTCGCCGAACTGGAAGACCACGGCGAACAGGCGCTGATCTACGGTGAAGACAGAAGCCAGCAGCAGTACGATGATGCCGAACAGGGCGGCAAGGATAAGGGAGGCATTGCGTTGCATCAGCGTTCTCCCCGCTCACGATTGCGCGTCAGATCGCGGTTGCCACTGAAGGCGCCGCCCGTCACCGGGGGTATCTTCTCAACCTGCGGCGGTATCGCGCTTTCGTAGGGATTGGTGGCCGCCATACCGGCGGACCGCCCCTGCGCATCGGTCTGAGCAGTCGGCGACGCTGCAACACTTGCAGCCATCAGCTTGTCGAGCGGCAGATACAGCAGATTGCCGCTGCCCTTGGCATCGATCATGACCTTGCTGGTATTGGTGTAAATCTGTTGCATGGTTTCCAGATACATACGGGTGCGCATGACTTCCGGCGCCTTGTTGTATTCGACCAGCACCTGCTTGAAATAGCTGGCATCGCCCTCGGCGGTGGCGATCATGCGCTGCTTGTAGCCGTTGGCTTCGGCCATCAGACGCGAGGCCGTGCCCTGCGCGCGCGGAATCACGTCATTGGCGTAGGCCTCGCCTTCATTAACGTAGCGGGCGCCGTCATTCTTGGCCTTGACCGCATCGTCGAAGGCGGCCTGAACCTGCGCCGGCGGCTGGGCTTTCTGCATGGTCACGCTGGTGATTTCGATACCGGTCTTGTAGCGGTCGAGAATGTCCTGCATCAGCACGCGGGTGCCGCTGGCGATCTTCTCGCGCTGGGCACTCAGGACGTCGTCGATATTGCTCTTGCCGACCATTTCGCGAATCGCGGTTTCGGCAGCCTGCTTGACGGCTTCGTCCGGATTGCGGTTATTGAAGAGATATTGCTGCTCGTCCTTGAGCAGATACTGGACCGCGAACTGGATGTTCACGATATTGAGGTCGTGCGTCAGCATCAGCGCTTCACGCAGAACCTGATCCTTTTCCGAACCGCGATAGCCGATTTCAAGACGGCGCACGCCCGACAGATTGACGACCTCATGGCTTTCGATCGGCCACGGCATGCGCCAGCGCAGACCGGGCTCCGTCGTTTGGCTGTAGCTGCCGAAACGCAGCACGACGCCGCGCTCGCTGGCATCGACGATATAGAAACCGCTGGCCAGCCACACCGCGACAACCAGCGCGATGATCACGCCGACACCGCCACCGAACTGGCGCGAGGTCAGATTGGGAGGCGTATTGCCGCCGTTATTACCGGGACGCGGCTTCTTGCCGAACAGACCGCCGAGGCGCTGGGTAAAATCGCGCCACAGCTCTTCGAGATCGGGAGGCCCATCGCCCTGCTTGCGCGGCCCCTTGTTGTTGTCACCCGGCTCATTGCCCCAGCCGTGGTTGTTCATAGACAGAAGAATTCCAGTTATCACGATATTGGCTTTTATATATCGGACCGGGGTCCGCGAAGGTCATTCGACAGGGACTTCTGTGTCAGGTTCAGCGCCGGCGCAGGCAACTTCAGCCAGCGCGGCACGCAACAGATCCAGGCCTTCGCCGGTCCGCGCACTGACTCGAACGCGCGCAATTTTACCATACTCGTCCCGCTCGACTCCGGCGCTGGCGGCCGTTGCGTCGATCTTGTTCCACACCACGATCTGCGGCACGCCGGCGGCGCCGATCTCCTTCAAAACGCCGTTCACGGCGTCAATCTGCTGATCGCGATCCGGGCTGGCGGAATCGACAACGTGCAGGAGCAGATCGGCATTCGCCGTCTCTTCCAGCGTCGCATGAAAAGCCGCCACCAGCGAGTGCGGCAGATCGCGGATGAAGCCGACCGTATCGGAAATGACGATCTGCCCGCCCGCTTCGGGAATGTAGAGCCGGCGCGATGTCGTATCCAGCGTTGCAAACAGCTGATCGGCGGCGTAACTGCCGGCCTTGGTCAGGGCATTGAAGAGCGTGGATTTGCCCGCATTGGTATAACCGACCAGCGAGACGGCCAGTACTTCGTTGCGGTCGCGGGCGCGGCGGCGCACGGCGCGCTGTTTCTCCAGCGTCTTCAGCTTGTCCTTGAGGAAGGCAACGCGCTTGCCGAGCAAGCGGCGGTCGGTTTCGAGCTGCTTTTCACCCGGCCCGCGCAGGCCGATACCGCCCTTTTGACGCTCCAGGTGAGTCCAGCCGCGCACGAGGCGGGTGGCCAGATGCTCAAGCTGCGCCAGCTCGACCTGCAACTTGCCTTCGTGACTGCGCGCGCGCAACGCGAAGATGTCGAGAATAAGCGCATTGCGGTCGATCACGCGACAACCGAGCTCGCGTTCAAGGTTGCGTTGCTGGGCGGCGGAAAGTTGGTGATTGAAGATGACGATGTCGGCATCCAGCGCCGTCATCGTTTCCTTGATCTCGGCCACCTTGCCCTTGCCGGCATAGGTGGCGGCATCGGGCGATCGACGCTTGCCGCGCACTTCGGCCTTGGGCGTGGCGCCGGCGCTGCCAGCGAGCAGGCGGAACTCTTCCAGGCGTTCGGCGTAATCGCCCTCGCCGAAGTCGAGTTGAACCAGAACGGCTTGTTCGCCGTTCGAGGGACGTTCAAACATCAGGGATGTGGCTCAGCGGCGGCGGGCACAGGGCCGGCCGCTCAGGCTGCATGCAGATCAGTGTTCGGCACTACCTGCATCGGCAGAAAAATTGACGGGACGCGCCGGCACGACGGTCGAGATTGCGTGCTTGTAGACCATCTGCGTCACGACGTTCTTGAGCAGCACCACGTACTGGTCGAAGGACTCGATCTGGCCCTGCAATTTGATGCCATTTACCAGGTAAATGGAAACCGGAACATGTTCCCGGCGCAAGGTGTTCAGAAACGGGTCTTGTAGCATTTGCCCTTTATTGCTCATCGGTCTGCCTCTTCTTGTTGACGTCTTGTGCGCCGCCTGGTCCGCCCTAGTTCAGGCCCGCCTTATCAAGCGCGTACCAAGCGAATGCCGCTAGGCCCATGTACTCTAATCCATTTTCCACCGTCATGCCACTGTCAAATCGGACTATTTGTCAGCAAACGGGTTCTTGGTGGTCTTGTACAGGATGCGCAACGGCGTGCCTTTGAGTTTGAAGGCATCCATGAAACTTCGTTCCAAAAATCTCGTGTAGGAATCGGGAATATGGTCCAGCGCGTTACCGTGAATGACGATGATGGGCGGATTGCTGCCGCCCTGGTGGGCATAACGCATTTTCGGCCGGAACAAGCCGTGGCGCGGTGGTGCCTGTTTTTCCAATGCGTTCTGCAAGGCCCGTGTGAGCTTGGGCGTTGTCAACTTCATCATGGCGGCGGCGTAGGCCTTATCCACCGAGGTCAGGACCCCGCCGATACCGTCGCCGTTGAGCGCCGAGATGAAATGCAGCCTGGCGAAACCGAGGAAGTTGAGCTTGCGGTTGATGTCCTGCTTGATCAGTTCGCGGCGATAACTGTCCACCACATCCCACTTGTTCACCGCAATGACCAGGGCGCGTCCGGACTCGACCACGAAACCGGCGATGTGCGCATCTTGGTCGGAAATATCCTGACTGGCATCGAGCATCAGCACGACGACATTGCAGGCCTCGATCGCCTGTAATGTCTTGATCACGGAAAACTTTTCCACGGCCTCGAAGACCTTGCCCTTGCGACGCAGGCCAGCCGTGTCGATCAGGGTATAGGCGCGGCCGTCGCGTTCGAAGGGCACCTCGATGGCGTCGCGCGTGGTGCCCGGCATGTCGAAGGCAATGACGCGCTCTTCGCCGAGCCAGGCGTTGATGAGGGTGCTCTTGCCGACGTTGGGGCGGCCGACCAGGGCGACCTTGGGGCCGCGCGACTCGTCCACTTCCTCTTCGTCCTCGGGAAAAGGCGCCAATGCCTGCTCGATCAGATCGCGCACGCCGTCGCCGTGGGCCGCGGAGATGACCAGCGGCTCGCCGAGGCCGAGTTGGTGGAACTCGGCGCTGACCATGCCCTGATTCATGCCTTCGGCCTTGTTCACGACCAGCAGCAGCGGCCGGCCGCTCTTACGCAGACGTTCGCCAATGGCCTCGTCCTGCGGCGTCAGGCCGGCACGGCCGTCGACGATGAAGAGCAGCATGTCGGATTCGGCAATCGCCGCTTCCGCCTGCTGCGCCATTTCCTTGAGGATGCCCTCTTTCGCCCGCGGCTCGAAACCGCCGGTATCGACCACCAGATACGGCCGGTCGCCGACACGGCCATGGCCGTAGTGACGATCGCGGGTCAGGCCCGGCATGTCGGCCACCAGCGCATCGCGCGTCCTGGTCAGACGGTTGAACAAGGTGGACTTGCCGACATTGGGTCGGCCGACCAGGGCCAGCGTAGGTTTCATTGCTTCTCTAGGACCAGGGAGTAGATGCCGCCGTTCTTGGTCTGGATCACAAAACCATTGTCGGTCGGCTGAGGATCAGCCGCGATGGGACTGCCGTCGGTGCTCATGCGTGCGGCAAAGGCACCGTCTTCGCGACGAAGCACATGGATATAACCCTGCGCATCGCCGACGGCGATATGGCTGCCGAGCGCAATCGGGCGCGACAGGCCGCGATTAGCCAGGCCGGTCTGCTTCCACAGGCTGGCGCCGGTATAGCGATCGAAGGCCAGCACCGAGCCCTTGTCGTCGCTGACATAAACCGCCTTGCTGTCGATATCGAGACCCGCGCTGCTGGAAACCTCGCGCGACCACAGGCTGCTGCCGTTCGAGATGTCAATGCAGGCGGCGCGGCCCTGGAAGGCTGCGGCACAGGCATTACGTACGTCGAGCACAGGCGTGCTGGTAATGTCGGAGACGCGCTCCAGCTCGGTCGCACCCTTGGGTGGGGCGATGCTGAGTTCCCACAAGACGGCGCCGTTGGCGGTACCAATCGCCACCAGACGGCCGCCGGGGAAGCCCGCCAGAATGCCCGGCCCGGCCAGCAGGACACCGGCATTGGTACGCAAAGTCAGCGCCGGCATGGTGCGCTGATACACCCATTTGCGCTTGCCATCGGCCTGCTCAAAGGCAAACACGCGCGAATCGCCGCTGCGCACAATGACCAGCCCCTGCCCTACGGCCGGCGCTGCGAGAACCTCGGAGGACGCCTGCGCCTGCCACATGGGCTTGCCGTCGCCGCTGTCGAAGGCGAGTACCTCGCCCTTGGGCGTGCCCACTGCGACGACCATGCGGTCGGCACCAACGCCGCCGGAAATGGGCTGACCGACATTGATGCGCCACACTTCACGACCATTGTCGTAGCGCGCCAGCGCCCCGTTCTTACCGGCGAAGTAAACGGAATCGCCAACCACTGCCGGCGTCAGGGTGAATTCCTCGCTCTTGCCGGTACTCGCCTGCCACTGCGTCTTGATGCCCACCGTCGGCTGGAAATTCACTAACTCGGCCGGCTTGATCTTGGACGCTGGCGGCGAAAACGGATTCAGCTTGTCGATAGTCGAGCAGGCGCCGAGCGTCGTCGCCACGGCAAGCAGCAAACCGGCACGCGCGAGGAGCTTCATCAGGCCTGGCCTCCGACCGAGTCCAGCTTGATCTGCATGAGTTCGCGATACATGGCCTCGCGCTGCGCCGTCGGCGACGGCGTGCCGCCCTTGCTGTCGAGCTTGTCAATGGCTGCGCGGTAAGCCGTGCGCGCGTCGGCAGTCTTGCCTTGGGCTGCATAGATGTCGCCCTTGAGCTCGGCGTAGCGCACCGCGAAGCTGGCGTCCGGCTCCTTGCTCAGCTGCTGCAATGCCTCATCATAAGCCTTCTCATCCAGCAACAGGCCGGCCAGGCGCAGGCGCGCGAGATCGCGCAGCGAGGCGTCGGCAGCCTTGTCTGCCACCCAGGCCAACTGGGCCTTGGCATTCTTGGCGTCACCGGCCTCCATTTGCACCTTGGCAGCCAGCAGTGCGCCCATACCCGCATAGGCGGTACCCGAATAGTTTTCGGCCAGGGCAACCGCGACATCGCGTGCGCCCTTCGCGTCATGCTTCTCCGCGGCAGCCTGCAGCTGCGCATAGAGCCCGCCAGCAGCACCGGCCTGACGGTCCTGCCACCACTTCCAGCCGGTCATGGCGGCTGCGGCGATAGCAGCAGCCAGCGCCACGTTGATTACCTTGTTGCCGTGATCGCGCCACCAGGCCTTGAGTGTGTCCAGCTGTTCCTGCTCTTCGTGGTCATACACTGCCATCTCAGTATCCTCAGTCTTCCGTTTCGTCGGTCGAGAAAATCAGATTATTCACGGCTTCGGCCAGATCGGCCAGCGCCACTCGTTGTTGCTCCCCGCGTTGTTCACCTACCTCACGCAGGGGTTTGAGACTGACTTCACCCGCACTTGCCTCATCATCGCCGATGATCACGGCCAGCGGCGCACCGCTACCGTCGGCGCGCTTCATCTGCGATTTGAAGCTGCCGCCGCCGCAATGCTGCAGTACGTCGAAGCCGCTGCCGCGCAACTCTTCGGCCACGCGGAAGGCAAAGCGGCTGGCCGCATCGCCTTGCGCCACCAGATAGACATCGGGCGTCACCGCCAGCGCTTCGTTACCTTGGTCCTTCCACAGCGCCAGCAGACGTTCCACGCCCATGGCGAAACCACAGGCCGGTGCCGGCTTGCCGCCCAGCTGCGCAATCAGACCGTCATAACGGCCGCCGGCGCAGACAGTGCCTTGTGCACCGAGCTGGTCGGTGACCCATTCGAATACGGTCAGATTGTAATAATCGAGACCGCGTACCAGACGCGGATTGACGCGCGCATGAATGCCCGCATCTTTGAGAATGGCCTGCACGCCGTCGAAATGCTTGAGCGACGCTTCGCCGAGATACTCCATCAACTTTGGGGCAGCCTCGACCAACGCCTGCATTTCCGGATTCTTGGTATCAAGAATGCGCAACGGATTGCTATGCAGGCGGCGCTTGGCGTCCGCATCCAGCTGTTCGGCGTGCTGCTCGAAATAGGCGATCAACGCGGCACGATGTTGCTGACGCTCTTCGACGCTGCCGAGCGAATTGATTTCGAGGCGGATGCCTTCAAGCCCCATGTCGTCCCACAGACGCGCCGTCATCAGAATCTGCTCGGCATCGATGTCCGGGCCGGCAAAGCCGAGGGCCTCGACACCGATCTGGTGGAACTGGCGATAACGCCCCTTCTGCGGACGCTCATGGCGGAACATCGGGCCCTGATACCAGAGTCGCTTGGGGCCATCGTAGAGCATGTTGTGCTGGAGCACCGCACGCACGCACGAGGCGGTGCCCTCGGGGCGCAGCGTCAGCTGCTCGCCATTGAGCGCATCCTCGAAGGAGTACATCTCCTTCTCGACAATGTCGGTCACTTCACCGATGGCGCGCGAAAACAGCGGCGTCGGCTCCACCAGCGGCATGCGGATTGGCTTATAGCCGTAGGCACGCAACCAGTCGCGGATCATGTCCTCGAACTGTTCCCAAAGCTCGGCTTCGGCGGGCAGGATGTCGTTCATCCCGCGGATGGCTTGCAGGGTCTGGCTCATATTCTTTGTACGAGCCCCGACACAATGGCGGGGCGATTTCAGTTCGGATAGAAATTACTGCGCGCGATGCAAGGGATAAGTCCTTGCCACGTAGTCGTCGATGATGACCTTGAATTCGTCGATCAGATCTTCACCCTTGAGCGTGATCGTGTGTTCACCGTCGACATAGACCGGCGCGACCGGCGACTCACCCGTTCCCGGCAGGCTGATGCCGATATTGGCGTGCTTGCTCTCGCCCGGGCCATTGACCACGCAGCCCATCACGGCCAAGGTCATATTCTCGACACCGATCCGCTCCAGGCGCCAGGCCGGCATTTTGTCGCGCACATAGGTCTGCACATCCTGCGCCAGTTCCTGGAAATAGGTGCTGGTGGTGCGACCGCAACCGGGGCAGGCAGCGACCAGTGGCGTAAAGGCGCGCAAGCCCATGGTTTGGAGCAGCTCCTGCGCCACCACCACTTCCTTGGTGCGATCGCCGTTCGGCTCCGGCGTAAGCGACACGCGTATCGTGTCGCCAATGCCTTGCTGCAAAAGCACGCCCATGGCGGCGCTCGATGCAACGATCCCCTTGGAGCCCATGCCGGCCTCAGTCAGACCAAGGTGCAGCGGATAGTCGCACTGGGCGGCCAGGTCAGCATAAATAGCGATCAGATCCTGCACGCCCGAGACCTTGCACGACAGGATGATTTTGTCCGGCGAAAGACCGAATTCAACGGCCTGCGCAGCCGACTCCAGTGCCGAGGTCACCATCGCTTCGCGCATGATAGCGGTGGCATCCTTGGGTTCGGCGCGCTTGGCGTTCTCGTCCATGACGCGCGCCAGCAGCGCCTGATCGAGGCTGCCCCAGTTCACGCCGATGCGTACCGGCTTATCGTACTTGGCAGCGATCTCAATCAGCTGAGCATACTGCTCGTCGCGCTTACTGCCCTTGCCGACATTGCCCGGATTGATGCGCAGCTTGTCCAGCACTTGCGCGCACTCTGGAAACTCGGTCAGCAGGCGATGGCCGTTGAAGTGGAAGTCGCCAACCAGCGGCACGTCGATCCTCATCTGCAGCAAACGCTCGCGCACCTTGGGCACAGCCGCTGCGGCTTCGCGCGTATTCACGGTGATGCGCACGACTTCGGAACCAGCGCGCGCCAGTTGCGCCACCTGCATCGCCGTAGCGAAATCATCGGCAGTATCGGTGTTCGTCATCGACTGCACAACGACCGGCGCGATCTCGGTACCGTACAGACCGCCGCCGACCAGAACCTTGCCAACCCGAACCTGGCGCGTCTTGCGCCGTAGAGGAGAATTACTTTGTGTTGTCATCAAGCGTCAGGCGTGCCACATCGACACGGGTATAAGGCTGAAGATCAATCGTGCGATCCTCGTAACGCAGCTTCACCGATTGTGCATTGCCGATCACCAGCTGGAACGGCGGACGGCCGCGCAGGCTTTGGCGACTGTCCGGCGTGCTGTTGCCACTGTAAAGAATGCGATTGCTTGCATCACGAATCTCGACCCAGGAGACGCCACCGAAGCTCAGCTGCAACTGACGCTCGGCCGGATTAACCGCGGGCTGGGCATCTGCCGCCAGCGGTGCTGCCGGCGCTGCCTCGGCCGTAGCGTCAGGC
>DATMTO010000228.1:0-14112 GCA_035564055.1 Rhodocyclaceae bacterium
AGCCTGCGGCCACAGACCCGCTCGCCGACGCCTTGCAGGTCGGCGCACCGGTTGGCCTGCTCGGCTTCCAGGCGCACACGCGCCGCCGCAATCGCGCCAACGGCTTCGTCTCGCAACGCCTGGACGGTGGCTTTGGCGTGCAGGTGCAGGAAAGCTTCGGCAATTGCCCCAAGTACATCCAGGCACGCGAAGTCACGCCGGTGAACGGCGAACGTTCCGGACAGGTGCAAGAATTCGACCGGCTCGAAGGCGATGCGCAGCGCCTGGTGGCGCAAGCTGACACCTTCTTCATTGCCAGCGCGCATCCAGAAGCGGCTGGGAATACAAACATGCAGCCCGGCTATGGCGTGGACGTTTCGCATCGCGGCGGCAAGCCCGGTTTCGTCAAGGTCGAGACTGACGCTTCGGGCCGGACGCGACTGCTGGTGCCGGACTTCATGGGCAACTTTTTCTTCAACACCTTCGGCAATATCGCACTCAACCCGCGCGTCGGTCTGCTTTTCATCGACTATGCGAGCCACGACCTGCTGCACATTGCCGGCCAGGCGGAGCTGATACTCGACGGCCCCGAAGTCGATGCCTATGCCGGCGCACAGCGCCTGCTCAGCGTTGTCGTGGAACAGGCGCGCCTGCGCCGCAATGCGCTGCCATTGGCCTGGAGCGAAGCCGAAGCCTCTCCGTTCCTGACCCATACCGGGCAATGGTGATGGGACAGGCATACAGATTGCTCGCCTGTAGGACGATTTTCAGCAGCAAAAAACTCGGCAGCCGAGTGGACAAACGATTACACTTTTAATCATCAAGCGCGGCATAATGAGGCCGTAAGTCATCCACACGCGCGACCATCGTGCGTGATCCAAGGAGGAGTTTCAAACATGCCTATCAGCGCCATCAACCCCAGCGACTCGATGTACACCAGCGCACTGCAACAGCAAGCGCAAGTACAACAGCCGCAGGTTCAGGAAACCCGCCCCGATCGCGAGAACGACGGCGATTCGGACGACAAGAAGGTCAACGCCACCAAGGCGCCGGGACCGACCGTCAATCTGAACGGACAAGCCATCGGCAGCATCGTCAACGAAGTCGCCTGAGGAATTGCAAAACAAAAAAGCCGCCTTCGGGCGGCTTTTTTGTTTTGCTTCAGCCTTCGCACAGTGACAAGATGAAATCGAGAAATACGCGAGTCTTGGCCGGCACATGACGCCGGGATGGATGATAGGCATAGAGCGGAAACCTCTCATCCGGCCAATCGGGGAAAAGATCGACCAGCTGGCCTGACTTGAGCATGGCATCCACGCCGAGATCCATAACCTGAATGATGCCGTACCCCGCAAAGCAACTCGCGTAAAGCGTGCCCGCATCATTGACGATGAGTTGTGAGTTCGGCATCAGCTCAATTTTCTTGCGGCCGCGATGAAACTCCCATGAGTAAGGACGTCCGCTCTCTGGCTCACGAAACAAGATGCAAACGTGTCGGCCCTCCTCCAGCTCCTGCGGAGCGGCGGGTCGACCATTGCGCCGAATGTAGCCTGGGGTTGCCACAGTGAGAATGCGAAAGTCACGCAACTTGCGTGCGACCAGGCTTGAAACGCGAGGTTTACCGAAACGTAAAGCAAGGTCGAAGCCGTCGCCGATGAGATCGCCGAGTTGGTCGCGGGTGACGAGCTCCAATTGCAGCTCCGGATAGCGGTCGAGAAAACTCCCCAAGTGTGGCCCCAGCACCATACGCGAGAAGAAAGGATCGAGATTGATACGCAAACGGCCGCGTACCACCTTACCGCCAAGCGAGGCCGACGCTGCGGCCTCCTCCAGGCCTGCCAATAGCGGCTGCACCTGTTCATAGAAGCGACGCCCCTCATCAGTCAACGTTACGGAGCGCGTGGTGCGGTCAAACAGCCGCGTGCCGAGTCGTGCCTCCAGCCTGGCCACCGCGCGACTGACACCAGGCTGCGACATCTCAAGGACGTCGCCGGCGCGAGCAAAGCTGCCGGTATCGACAATCGCGGAAAACACGCTCATGCCGTTCAGGACCCGCTCATCAAAGCTCATATCCGCACCCCGTTTAATGCGTTTTTATCATTACTTAAATTACTTTCATGCTATAGCGAAATAATCTTCATGCCTACAGAATTCGTTCCGTACGGCGCATGCCGGTCAATGCAAGGAGATGAAATGTACACAGTCATGGGGATCACCGGCCAGGTCGGGAGCGCCACCGCCCGTACACTGCTGGCTGCGGGAAAATCCGTTCGTGCCGTGGTGCGCGACAAGGCAAAGGCTGCTCGCTGGGCAGAACGGGGCGTCGAACTGGTCGTCGGCGATGCAAATGATGCGGCTTCGCTGAAACCGGCATTTGCCGGCACGGAAGGAGTATTCGTGATGGTTCCGCCCCACTTCGCACCCAAGCCCGGCTATCCCGAAGCGAGGGCCGCCATTACCGCGCAGATTGAGGCAGTGCTTTCCGCACGTCCCCGCAGGGTGGTCGCATTGTCTTCCGTCGGCGGCCATCGCTTTTCGGGACTCGGACTAATCACTCAGGTGCGCATGCTCGAGGAAGCGCTGAGCAAGACCAGAGACATTCCAACCGCCATTCTGCGCCCAGCCTGGTTCATGGAGAACTCGTTGTGGGATATCGCGCCTGCATCCGACGCCGGCGTACTGCCGAGCTTCCTGCAACCGCTGGAGCGCCGCTTCCCCATGGTTGCGACTGAGGATATCGGCCGTACCGCCGGACGTGTGCTGCAGGAGAACTGGCAAGGCCAGCGCATTATCGAAATTGAAGGTCCGCAACGCTATTCCCAGCATGATATCGCCGCGATGCTCGGAGCCGTCCTCGGCCGACAGGTCGAGGCTGCGCCGATCGCTCACGATGAATGGGTGGAGAAATTTCAGGCACAGGGCACCGCCTGGCCCAAGCCTCGTATCGAAATGCTCGAAGGCTTCAATTCGGGCTGGATCGATTTCGAGGGCGCGGATGACAACGAGCACGTCGTCGGCGAGAAAGCATTTGAAACGGTACTGGCCGAACTGGCGGCACGCCTTCCCGCATCAGATATCGATACGGCCAGCGCCTACTGACACAGATCGAGCCAGCGTCCGCTCAGGCAACCGGCGGGCGCTGGCCGGCGACTGGCCTCCAGAACGCGGCTGAGCGAAAATAGCCACCTCGCCTTCCGCTGCTTTTTTGCATGCCTCTGTCACACCAAAACCGTCAGCCCCTCCGAGTGAGCAGGATCGCCCATCTCGACATGGATGCGTTCTACGCATCAGTCGAGCTGCTGCGCTATCCCGAGCTGAAGGGACAGCCGGTGGTCATCGGCGGGGGACGCGATGCGCAGCCGGAAACCCTGCCTGACGGCACGCGCCGCTATGCCAGGTTGAAAGACTACGTTGGGCGCGGCGTCATCACCACCTCGACCTACGAGGCTCGTGCCCTCGGCGTGTTTTCGGCCATGGGCATGATGAAGGCGGCCAGGCTCGCGCCGGACGCGGTGCTGTTGCCGGTGGATTTTCCGACCTATCGTCACTACTCGCGTCTGTTCAAGGCCGCCGTTGCCGAGATTGCACCGAAGATCGAGAATCGTGGCATCGACGAAATCTACATCGACCTGAGCGACATCGACGAGGCGACAGAGCCGCTCGCGCACCGACTCAAGCAGGCTGTACGCGACGCAACAGGGCTGTCCTGCTCAATCGGCATCAGCCACTGCAAACTGATCGCCAAGATCGCCTCCGACTTGCACAAGCCTGACGGCGTAAGCATCGTCATGCCGGAAGATATTCCGGCGCGCATCTGGCCGCTGGCGGCGGGCCGGATCAATGGGGTCGGCCCCAAGGCCACGGAAAGGCTCAAGCAACTTGGCATCGCGACCATCGGCCAGCTAGCCTCCCAGCCGCGGGAATTCCTGATCGCGCAATTCGGCCGCAGCTATGGGGCCTGGCTTGCCGATGCTGCCCAGGGTATCGACATGCGCGCCGTGGTCACCGAGTCGGAGCCGAAGTCGATCAGCCGCGAAACTACTTTCGAGCGCGACCTGCATGCGAGCCGCGATCGCCAGCAGCTGACGGAAATCCTCGTGCGCCTGTGCGAACGGCTGGCCGAAGACCTGCAGCGCAAGCGCTATGCGGGCAAGACCATCGGCATCAAGCTGAGGTACGACAATTTCGAGATCGCCACGCGCGATCACACCATTCCCATTGCCACCGCAGACGCCGGCGAGATCCTGCGCGCAGCCCGCGAATGCCTGAAGCGCGTTCCTCTCGAAAGAAAACTGCGACTGCTGGGGGTACGCGCCGGCAAGCTGAGTTCGAGCGATGCACCGACCAACGATGCATTTGCCGCCAGCCAGGGCAGCCTCCCATTCGGCTAGCCGCAAAGCGACAAGCCCCGGCGGGGAACGGCCGGGGCTCTGACGTGCATCGTCAGTGCGTCGCCATCGGCGCCATGAGCTCGTCCTTGCGGAACACCATCGACTCGCCCAACCCCTCGAGATCAAGGCCGCACTTCTTCGCCTTGGGGAAAATTTCCTTTTCCTCCTCCTCGATGTGGTGATTGACGTACTCGCCAAGCACCTTGACCTTGGCATCGTAGAGGTCGTCCGAGCCGACCATGTCTTCGATTTGCTCGATCAGCTCCTTGGCGCTGGCATGTTCGACTACGGCCTCGTCCACCAGGTCGGGCTCATCGAAGGCGTCATACAAGGCCGGATAGAAAATTTCCTCCTCGATCTGCGTATGCACCTTCAGCTCCATGCAGATCTGTTCGGCAATTTCCACCTTGCCCGGCTCATCGCCCTGCCCGGCATGTTTTTCAAACTCCTTGAAAAGTTTCTGTACCTTGCGGTGATCCTCCTGCAATAGCTGGATCACGTTCTTCTCGGACGATCTGGCACGCGTGGTGCTGCTGGATTTGGCATGCGACTTCGTCTGGGTTTTGCTGTTGGCCATGAGGACTCTCCTTTGCGTTGAGGGGTTCACCTACTCTGGTCGCTCACTCATTCCTCAGCTATAGGAATCCGCCGATAGCGCAGATTTTTTTGTAACAGCACCGGGGTGGGAACGCCGATTGCTGCTGGCTTTACGACGCTGACGCAAATTGCTGCAAGCGTCTCGTGACGGCCACTGGCCGCGAGCTCAACTCACCATGGAGAGTCAAAATGGCAAGTATTCATCCGACAGGCGACAGCAGCAAGGCATCCATCATCGGCGGCAGCCGCGGCGACGGGCCGGGGCCTGAAGTCATGGCGGCAGATACGCTTGAGGGCGATACCGTCGTCAACAACCGCGACGAGAAGCTGGGCGAGATCACTGACATCATGATCGACGTGCAGTCCGGCCAGGTGGCCTATGCCGTGTTGTCGTGCGGCGGTTTCATGGGCATCGGCGACAAGCTGTTCGCCATTCCCTGGAGCGCGCTCACGCTCGACGCCAGCCAGAAGCAATTCATTCTCGATATTGACAAGGAGCGGCTGAAGACTGCTCCCGGCTTCGACAAGGACCACTGGCCGTCCATGGCGGACAGCCGCTGGGCCAACGAAGTCCATGACTACTATGGGCAGCGCAAGTACTGGATGCCCTCGTAGTGCGCCTTGTTTTCTCCCTTTCAAGGCGCAGGTGCGGCCGGCACGTTCTCCCCCCGTCGGCCGCACCACTCTTCACTCACAAAAGCCCTGCTTCGGCAGGGCTTTTGTCCGGCTGGACTCAGAGGAACATACCGCCGGATACCTCGATACGCTGACCGTTGATCCAGCGGCCGCCTTCCGACAGCAGTGCGGCCACGGCGCCGCCCACGTCGTCGGGCTGCCCGGCACGGCCGAGAGACGTGACGGACGCGACGAACTGGTTGATCTGCGCGTTGTCGCGCACGGCACCGCCGCCGAAGTCGGTTTCGATCGCACCCGGCGCGAGGGTGTTTACCGCAATGCCGCGCGCGCCCAACTCCTTCGCCATATAGCGTGTCATGACTTCCACGCCGCCCTTCATTGCCGCATAGGCCGAATAACCGGGCAATGAGAAGCGCGCCAATCCGGACGATACGTTGAGGATGCGTCCGCCATCGGCGATCAGCGGCAGCAACGTCTGGGTCAGGAAATACGGACCCTTGAGGTGAATGCGGAACAATTCGTCGAACTGCGCCTCCGAGGTTTCTGCAAACGACGCGTTCGTGCCGATGCCGGCGTTATTGACCAGGTAATCGAAGCTGTCGCGCTGCCACTCTTCGCGCAGCACCTGCCGCAGTTGCTCGGCGAACGCGGCAAAGCTGCTGCTGTCGGCGGCATCGAGGCGCAGGACGGCGGCCTTGACGCCAGCCTGCCGCGCCTCGGCAGCGACCGTCTCGGCTTCGACCTGATTGCTGCGATAGGTAATCACGACGCCCACGCCGCGACGGGCGAGGTGCTCCACCATATTGCGGCCGAGGCCGCGACTGCTGCCGGTCACCAGTGCAATCCTGTTTTCGCTCTTGCTCATAAGGTATTCCCTTCAATGCGTTTGAAAAATCAGGTCAGCCCCTTGCCAACCTTGAACGCAGTCTATTGAGCAAAAACAACAAGATAAATAATCAACATTCGTATATTCTGTTCATTTATTTTTGACAATAGACCGAAAATGGATCAGCTGAATGCCATGCGTATCTACATGCGCGTCGCCGAGCTCGGCAGCTTCACCGCCACCGCCGACACGCTCGGGCTACTCAAGGCCACCGTTTCCAATGCCGTTCAGCAACTGGAAAATTCGCTCGGCACACGCCTGCTCCACCGCACCACGCGCAAGGTGCAAATGACCCAGGACGGCCTCGTCTATTACGAGCGCTGCCGGGATCTCGTGGCCGATTTCGAGGAACTCAACACACTGTTCAGCGCCAAGGATCAAGCGCATCTGCGTGGCCGCCTGCGCGTGGACTTGCCACTGGCGCTGGCCCGTAATACCGTGATTCCGCGCCTACCTGAATTTCTGGAGCATCACCCGCATCTGGAGATCGAACTCAGCAGTACCGACCGCCGTGTCGATATTGTGCGCGAGGGTTTCGACTGCGTAGTGCGTGTCGGCGGCATCGGCGACCAGAGCTTGGTCGCCGTGCCGCTGGGTGAAGTCGAACAGGTCAATTGCGCCAGTCGCGCTTATCTCAAGCAGCACGGTACGCCGAAGAAGCTCGAGGATCTCGCCCGTCATCAGCTCATCCACTACGCACAGACACTGGGCACGCGACCACAGGGGTTTGAATACGTGTCAGCGCAGGGCAATACGCAATACGTGCCGATGACGGGCGTGCTTACCGTCAACAATTCGGATGCCTATCGGGAGGCCTGTCTGGCCGGCCTCGGCATCATCCAGGCGCCGCGCGTCGGCCCTTATCTCGAAGACGGCAGTCTGGTGGAGATCCTGCCCCGATATCGGCCGCCGCCCCTAGCGATCACGCTGCTCTATCCACATCGTCGCCACCTGCCGGTGCGCGTTCGCGTCTTCATCGAATGGATGCGCCAGGTGATGCAGGACGCGGTGCGCTGAGCCAGCCGATGTTCGCTCAGGACTCCTCCGCACGCCACGACGCGACTGCGACCGGAGCAATGAAATGTCCCTTGAGCGCCAGCGCGCGCTTCTCAACGAGATGCCAGGATAACGCTGCCAGCAGCAGCGCTGGCGGCAAAGCAATGAGGCCAAGCGCCAGGATGGAAATGACACCGCTCAAGGCAACTACGCTCTGCTGCAACGGATAAGCGTAGATGTAGATGCCGTAGGAATAGTCACCCAGGCGATTGAATTGCCGCAACCATCCGCCCGGCACATAGGCCAGGTAGAAAAGCAGATAGGGCACGGTGAACAGATAGACCACGAAGAAGACATGCTTGTTGAAGAGCGAGGCCAGCAAGGCCGTCGCCGCCAGCAGGAACAGACGCGGCGACAGCGTGATGCGATCGCGCATCACATGGAAGGCGGCGCCGGTGAAGAACATGTAAAAGAGGCTGGGAAAGGCATAGGTCGAATGCAGCTCGAAACGCGGCGGCAGGCCGTGGCGGAAATATCCGACCACCAGGAACATGGCCGCCAGGGCGCTGAAGGCGAGTATCGCGTACTTGAGCAAGGCAGTACGGCGGCTTCCGCTCGGTGCCAGCACCAGCCAGGCCGCCAGCAGGAATCCGTACATGCCGACCTCGAAAGGCAGCGTCCAGAGCGGACCGTTGAACTCGCCGTGAACCGGATTGCTCTCGAACACGCCCGGCAGGTTCTGCACGATGCCGGTCACCAGCGTGCCGCAGCGGGCAAGGTATTCATAGACCAGGGCACTGCCGAGATAGTCACGGTACGGCAGTGTGCTCATGGCACCGCCGAGCACGAACACCGTCAGGAGCAGCATCACCCACAGGCCGGGAAATATCCGCAGCATGCGCGCGACCACGAAATCGATCGGGTTGCGCCGCGACAGCAGGCTGGCCGTCACGAGGAAACCGCTGGTGAGAAAAAATACATCGACCGCGGCGCCGCCGATGCTCATGTTGAGCTCGGCCATGAACGGCTCGACCGCCTTGTGTCCCGTCGCCAGCGAAAAGCAATGACTGACGAACACCGCCAGCGCGGCAAGTACCCGGATCAGGTTGAAATTGTTGTCGCGTCCCTGCGCGTAGGAGGAAAGCTTCATTGCCGCCCGGCAGCCCGAGGATGAGGTCAAAAAACCGGCCCACTATATCCCGGAACGGCGGAGAAGTGCATTGGCGACTGCCACCGGCGCCCGGCCGCTGCGGGCACGATGAAGCGCAAAAAAGCCGCTGTGACCGCTATCACAGCGACGAAGCTCACTCAGGCACGGACGCCCGGCAAGTTGCGGAAGTGCTGCTCAAGCGCTGCAATGGCCATGCGCACCTTGGCCGGCTGGGCGTCCCGTTGCGGCGTCACAGCCCATATGTCCAAACCGGGCAGCCCGCACTCCGGCAGCAGGCGCACCAGCCGGCCGGCGGCAATGTCTTCGTGAACATCGATGCTGCCGAGCAACGCCACGCCCATACCGGCCACGCACATTTGCTGCAGCGTGAGCTGGTTGTTGCAGGTGATGCGCGGCGCAATCTGCACGGCGTCGCTGGTCAACGGTAGTTGCCTGCCCTTGCGCTTCCCCGACGCCGCGGCAAGCGACAGGGCAAAGGTGCCGCGCGTCAACGACAACCAGGTATGGGCTGCTAGTTCGTCCGGCGTGCCAACGGGCGCGTGCCTGGCGAGATAGGCGGGGGCGGCACAGATCCACACGTCAAAGCTGCCAAGCCGCTTCGCCACCCAGTTGGAGTCCTTGAGCCGGCCGTAGCGCACGGCCAGATCAATGCGCGCCTCGATCAGATCAATGGTCGCATCATCCACCTGAAGGCTCAGGCGCAAGGCGGGATGCGCCTCCAGCATCGGCCCCAATGCCGGCTGTACGTGCGTGCCAAAGCCCACCGTTGCGGCGATGCGCAACTCGCCGCTCGGCGTTTCGCGCGAGGCCTGGAGCTCGGCCCGGGCCTGCTCCGCAGCCGCCACCAGTTCAGCACAACGCAGATGAAAGCGCACGCCGGCTTCAGTCAAGGCGAGCTTGCGCGTAGAGCGATGCAACAAGGTAACGCCGCCGGCCTGCTCCAGTTGGCGGACCTGCTGGCTCACCGCCGATGTGCTCATGCCGAGCTCGCGTGCCGCGCCGCTCATCGAACCTCGGCGCACGACCGCAGCAAACACCGCCATCCGTCTGAGATCGTCCATATTGTTAAGCTCAGATTAAAAGTATTGGCTAATTTTGCAGACTAGCCGCCACATTGTGAAGCCCATAAGATGAAATTACTTTCACTCATCGAGGTACACAACATGAACATCGCACTCATCGGCGGCACCGGATTTGTCGGCTCGGCGGTTCTGGCCGAGCTTCTCAAGCGCGGCCACACGGTCACGGCACTGGCCCGCACGCCCGGCAAGATCGCGGCACAGGCCAAGCTCAAGGTGGTACAGGCCGACGCACAAAACGCCGCCGAGGTTGCCCGCGCCGTCGCCGGTCACGATGCGGTCATCAGCGCCTACAACCCGGGCTGGGGCAGCGCCAACATTCACGACGAGTTCCTCAAGGGCAGCGATGCGATCGTGGCGGGCACCAAACAGGGCGGCGTGAAGCGCCTGCTCGTGGTCGGCGGCGCCGGCAGCCTCTATCTCGCGCCGGGCGTGCAGCTCGTCGATACGCCGGAGTTCCCGGCCGAATGGAAACAGGGCGCACTGGCAGCACGCGAGGCGCTCAACCGGATGCGCATCGAAGACACGCTCGACTGGACTTTCCTGTCGCCGGCCATCCATCTCGAACCCGGCGGCAATGAAGGCGAGTACCGCACCGGCCTTGAACATCCCCTGATGAACGACGACCATCCGGCGCGCATCACCGTCGCCGACATGGCTGTCGCCATCGTCGACGAAATCGAAAAGCCTCAGCACATCCGTCGCCGCTTCACCGTGGCGTATTGATCCAGTCTCCGCGCAGCCTCCCGCCACCCGGCGAGAGGCCGACGCGGACCTGAATCAGCTCAGACCCGGAATCAGCTTCCGGTATTCGCTCTCCAGGCTCTCGAAGCGCGCCCAGAAGGGCGCCGGCGTGCGCTCGTTGAGCAGATCCGTAAGTACCGCGAGATGGGTATGCCATCCAGCCGACACATTGAGCTTACCTTCATTGGTAGTCAGCTTCCAGTGCTTGATGGTCAGCAGCACACCCTTGGCATGCGGCCGCAACTCGAACAGCACCTCGGACGAGTCGGGACCAGTGCCGAAGGTAAAGCCCAGCGCATGCGGCGGTTCATAACGCGTGAGCGTACTGCCCATGGTCTTGTTCTCGTACTTCTTGAAACGCTCCGGCGTCTCGCCGGACTTCCCCAGCGTCTGGTTATTGAATAACAGCTCGAAGTTCTCTCCGACGTTCGCGGGCATGACGCCGCAGGCAAACCATTTGGCGCGCTTTTCCGGTTCGGTCAGATAGGCCCAGATACGCTCAACCGGGCCAGGCAGAATGCGTTCCAGATGCAAGGTACCCGGCTCGCTGTAGCTGCCGAAGCTTTCCGCCGCCTCAATTTCCGTCATCTTGTTCATTCGCGTTGTCCTTTCGCTTTTTGAGAGATCCCCGCCTTGCTGTTTTTTCCTTCTGCTTTTCTTGTCGTCTTCCGCACTTCCGCCGCAGCCTCGTCCTCGGCGCGCAGCAGCGCTTCCAGCCTATCGAGCCGAACTGTCCATGCATCACGCTGCGCCTGCATCCATTGCAAGGCCTCGTCCACCGGCACCGGATTCAATGACAACCAGTGATCACGGCCGCTTTTCTCGCGGCGCACGAGCTCGGCCCGCTCAAGCAGACGTATGTGCTTGGATACCGAATTAAGCGAGATCGCAAACGGCTCCGCCAGCTCGGTGACGCGCGCGTTTCCCTGCGAAAGCCGCTGCAGGATTGCACGCCGCGTCGGATCTGCCAGCGCAATAAGGGTGTCGTCGAGGTTCGTGGTTAGGCGCATATATTCATCCTTTAGGGTTAATATTAGGCTTTGACGGGGCGATGTCAAGCGCTCGTCGGAAATCTTTTTTTCATGCCCGCCATCCAGGCAACAGCGAGGCCCCATCAGGCGGCGATAAAATACGGACTCTTGCCCAAAGAGATCACCCGATGTCCGCCCTGCCCGCCTGCCCCAAATGCCACTCCACCTACACCTACGAAGACGGCGAGCTCTATATCTGCCCCGAATGTGCACATGAGTGGCCGCAAAAGGCTGCCGAGGAAAGCGGCGGCGACGCGCGCGTGGTCAAGGATGCCAACGGCAATCTGCTCGTGGACGGCGACAGCGTGACGGTGATCAAGGATCTCAAGATCAAGGGCTCGTCCTCGGTCGTCAAGGTCGGCACCAAGGTCAAGAACATCCGCCTGGTCGATGGCGACCACAATATCGACTGCAAGATCGACGGCATCGGCGCCATGAAGCTCAAGTCCGAATTTGTGCGCAAGGCGTAGCCGGCAAGGACACTGCGCTGCGCTGCGGCAGTCATGCAAAAACGCCGGGACCTCTCCCGGCGTTTTGCTTTCAGCCATATGACTTACTTTAGATGCGTCTTCAGCTCATTGCCGGCCTGACGCATGGCGGCACGAACCGCAGGCACTTCGCTCAGCACGTTGAGCAGGCCGAAGTCGTGGATCATGCCGTTGTAGCGGCTGACGGTCACATCCACACCGGCGGCATCGAGTTTGCGGCCGTACGCTTCGCCTTCGTCGCGCAGCACGTCGAACTCGGCGGTCTGGATCAGTGCCGGCGGAAGGCCCTGCAGCTGTTCGAGCGTCGCATTCAGCGGCGTGGCGTAACGTTGCGCGCGCGCCTGCGGATCGGTCATGTAGGCGTTCCAGAACCACTCCATCATCGGCTTGGTCAGGAAATGGCCTTGCGCGAACTGGGTATAGGAACCGTTATTGAAGTTGGCATCGGTCACCGGCCATAACAACAACTGGAAACGGATCTTTGGCTGGCCTTGATCCTTGGCCATCTGGCTCACCACCGCGGCCATATTGCCGCCGACGCTATTGCCGGCTACCGCCAGACGCGAGCCGTCGACGCCGATTTCCTTGCCGTGCGCAGCGACCCACTTGGTAGCCGCGTAGATCTCGTTGATGGCGACCGGGTAATGCGCTTCGGGTGACGGCGTGTAGTTTACGAATACGGCGGTGGCGCCGGACTCCTTGACCAGATCACGCACCAGGCGCTCATGGGTCGGATAGTCGCCGAGAATCCAGCCGCCGCCGTGGATGAACATGAAAACCGGCGTCAGGCCCTTGGCATGCTCGGGGCGCACGACGGTGAGCTTGACCGTATAGCCGTCCTGATTGATGGTCTTCTCGCTCACCTTGGCGGCGGGCAAATTGACCTTCACGCTCTTCTGTGCGCCGACCAGCACCTGCCGCGCATCAGTCGGCGAAAGTTGTTCAAGTGGCTTGCCGCCGCCGGCTTCCAGCGCTTCCAGAAACTTCTGCGTGTTGTGCTCGACCCCAGGGCTGCCGGCGGCAAAGGCCGAACCGACGGAGGCGGCGATGGCGAGGGTGGCAAACAGTTTCTTGAGTGAGGCTTGCATGATCTTCTCCAGGAATGGTTTCGGTGTTGCTTAAACGATGGTCAGGGTCACGTCGATGTTGCCGCGTGTGGCGTTCGAGTATGGGCACACGATATGGGCCTTCGCGACCAGCGCCTCGACGATGTCGCGCGGTACACCGGGCACCGAGATACGCAGTTCGGCCTCGATGCCGAAACCGGTCGGAATGGCACCGATGCCGACACTGCCCTCAATCGAAAGATCAGCCGGCAGCTGTACCTTCTCCTTGGCGGCGACGAACTTGAGCGCGCCGAGAAAGCAGGCCGAGTAACCGGCGGCAAACAGTTGTTCGGGGTTGGTACCTTCGCCGCCGGCGCCACCGAGTTCACGCGGGGTGGTCAGACGCACGTCGAGCACGTTGTCGCTTGAAACGGCGCGGCCGTCGCGGCCGCCGGTGGCTTTTGCAGTGGCACGGTAGAGGACTTTTTCGATGGACATGGCACTTCTCCTATTGATTGCGGCAATGAATGAGTGGCGTTCGGTTGCCGCAATCCGGCGCCATCGTTTTCGTTTTACTGCACTTTACTTACAACGCTATTAAATCGCGCACTACTTATATCGCCACAAAAAACACTCACGCGTTTTTCATCAGACTTTCCCGCAGCACATCCAGGCGGGCCTTGATCTCTCCCAGCTCCTTGATGGAGCACTGCGATGCGCACAACACGCCTTCCGGCACCGCTGCCGCCTTGCGCTTCAAGCTTTTGCCCGCTGCGGTCAGGGCGATGATCACTTGGCGCTCGTCGCTGGCGGCGCGCGTCCGTGTGATCAGCGCCATCGCTTCCAGTCGCTTCAGCAGTGGCGTCAGCGTGGCCGAATCGAGGAAAAGACGGCTGCCGATATCCGACACCCGCATTTGGTCCTGCTCCCACAGCACCAGCATCACCAGGTACTGCGGATAGGTCAGCCCCAGGCCGCCCAGCAGCTTGCGGTAGACCTTCTGCATGGCCAGCGACGTGGAATGCAGGGCGAAGCAGAGCTGGTTGTCCAGCAGCAGCTGCGCCTCTT
>DATMTO010000229.1:0-5011 GCA_035564055.1 Rhodocyclaceae bacterium
GATCGGCCAGCGGCACCGCACGCCAGAACGCATCGGCCGAACCGAGCAAGGCCAGCCCCTGCGCAGCACCTCGCTCCACCAGGCTGCTGCCGAGTGCCGCTTCGAGCATGCCGAGAATTTGCGGAGAGCCGGGCGGCACGATGGCAATCGGAACACCCACCCTGACCGCGGGCCGAAGCTGACGCTGGAGTTCTGGCTCCTCTGCCCCGTGCTCGCCGATCATCACGCCCATAGAAGACAAGACAAACCCACCTAAATACAATACAAATGAAACCCGCACTTATCCACAAAATCTGTGGATAAGGATGTGAATTAAAGCTGAGCAAAAAGGCTAAGCCCGCCCCCCATCTAGCTTTTTCTTATCCCGAGCAAAAATTAAGCTTATATTTCAGCCTGTTTAAAAACAGTGACTTACAAAACATCGCCAGTCGTGGTGCCGGTTTTCATGGGCACTCAAGGCCAAAGCCAGCAATTACACACAGCCGCGGCACCAGGACATGCCGTTGTGCCGCAAGGCGCTACCTGCCAAGCGCAAGAAGAAGCACCAACATACTGAAGTGAACACACAAGCTTTCCGCAATCTTCTATCGCACCGTTAAAACGGCTTCCTGACAAAAGCCAAGGATTCGGTACGCGGCGTTATCGCCCCATGATTCGGTTATTCTCGCCTCCCTGTCCAATTACAATCGGCGCTGGGCCCGTCGCTTTTCCGTCCTTTTCCCGCCTTAAGCCATGCAAGCCGCCAACGCCGTTCTCAGTATCAGCGAACTTAACCGACGTGCCCGCCAGGTGCTAGAGGGCAACTTTCCGCTACTGTGGGTCAGCGGCGAAGTTTCCAACCTCACGCGGGCGGCCTCGGGCCACGTCTATTTCAGCCTCAAGGACGAAAGCGCCCAGGTACGCTGCGTGATGTTCCGTTCGCGCGCGCAGGTGCTGCCGTGGCGGCTGGAAAACGGCCAGCAGGTCGAGGCACAGGTGCTGGTCTCGCTCTACGAGGCGCGTGGCGACTTTCAACTCAATGTCGAAGCCATGCGCCGGGCCGGTCTCGGGCAACTGTTTGAAGCCTTCGCGCGACTCAAGGCCAAACTTGAGCAGGAAGGTCTGTTTGCGCCCCAACGCAAGCGCGTCCTGCCACCCTATCCGCGCACCATAGGGATCGTCAGCTCGCCGCAGGCAGCCGCCTTGCGCGACTTGCTGACCACACTAGCGCGACGTGCGCCGCAGGTGCCGGTCATCGTCTACCCCACCCTGGTGCAGGGCGAAAATGCCGCTGCCGGCATCGCCACCGCGATCGCCAGTGCCAACCGGCGCCAGGAATGCGATGTCCTCATCGTTGCGCGCGGCGGCGGCAGCATTGAGGACCTGTGGGCCTTCAACGAGGAAATCAGTGCGCGCGCAATTGCCGACAGTACGATTCCGATCATCAGCGGTGTCGGTCATGAAACCGACTTCACCATCGCCGACTTTGCCGCTGACCTGCGCGCGCCGACGCCCACGGCAGCGGCAGAACTGGCCAGTGCCGGCTGGTTTCACGCGCGCCATGAGCTGCGACTGGCACAGGATTCGCTGCGCTCGCTGATGCGCCAGCACATCGAGCGCCGGGCGCAGACCATCGACTTGCTCGAACATCGGCTGGTGTCGCCGCAGCAGCGCCTGCAGCATGCGCAACAAACACTGACACTGCTGCAGGGACAATTACGCCACGCCATGCAGACGACACTGCGCGGGCATCATGACCTCACGCGCAACTTGCAGATCGCCCTGCAGCGCGCCCGGCCTCAGCTCGCCGGCCGACAGGGCAAGCTGCAACTGCTCGACCAGCAGCTCGTCAGCGCCATGCGCCAGCGCCTGCAGACAGGCCGCAGCACCTGCGAACAGCTCGGCAATGCGCTCGCCCACCTCAATCCTGAGGCAACCTTGGCGCGGGGCTACAGCATCGTGCGTGACGCCAACGGCAATATCGTCCGCGACAGTGCCCAGTTGCAGGCCGGCGATGCCGTCCGCATGCGCTTCGGCAAGGGCAGCGCCAGCGGGCATATCGATTGCACCGAATAGCATATGTCATACGCGCAGTTTGCCAGCACCCCATATTCGACTAAAATGCCCGGATAAATTTCAAGCAGTAACCCCAACCGCAACTGGAGACAAGAATGGAACACACCCTGCCCGCGCTGCCGTATGCGCAAGACGCTCTGGCCCCGCACATCTCGAAGGAAACCTTCGAATTCCACTACGGCAAGCACCATCAGGCCTATGTGACCAACCTCAACAACCTGATCAAGGGCACCGAGTTCGAGAACCTCGATCTGGAAGAGATCATCAAGAAGGCACCGGCCGGCGGCGTGTACAACAACTCCGCTCAGGTCTGGAACCACACCTTCTTCTGGAACAGCATGAAGCCTGCCGGCGACGGCGCACCAACCGGCGCACTGGCTGACGCCATCAACGCCAAGTGGGGTTCGTTCGACGAGTTCAAGAAGGCCTTCCAGGCTTCCGCCGTCGGCAACTTCGGCTCCGGCTGGACCTGGCTGATCAAGAAGGCCGACGGTAGCGTCGACATCCTCAATACCGGCGCCGCCGGCACCCCGCTGAAGACCGGCGAGGGCAAGGCCCTGCTGTGCATCGACGTGTGGGAACACGCCTACTACATCGACTACCGCAACGCCCGTCCGAAGTTTGTTGAGACCTTCCTCAACAGCCTCGCCAACTGGGACTTCGCGGCCAAGAATTTCGCCTGAGCGAACTTTCTTACCCAATAAAAACGGGACCCTCGGGTCCCGTTTTTATTTGCCCTGCGCCGGCATGAACAGTCAGACGGAAGTCAGCGCCTCGCTCTTCTGCTCGATACGCTGCAACAATTGCTGCCACGATTTGACGAACGCGTCTGCGCCTTCCTTCTGCAGACGCTCGGCCAGCGCCTTGACGTCCACTCCAGCAGCGCCATAGGCGGACAGCACGGTTTCGCCGGCGGCACTGGCGCTGGCCAGTTCGTGGGCCAGCTCATCGCCATAGGCAGCAAGCGCCAGCAAGGTTTTTTCCGGCATCGTATTGATGGTGTCGGCAACCGCGAGGGTCTCGATGTAGAGGATCGGCGAAGCATTCGGGTCCTTGGTACCGGTGCTCGCCCACAACAGCCGTTGCGGCTTGGCGCCGGCAGTGGCAAGCGCCTGCCAGCGCGTCGATGCAAGCAGCTCGCGGTAGGCGCGGTAAGTGCGGGCGCCGATGGCGATGCCCAGCTTGTTGCGCAGCTTCTCCGGCACCTTGCCGCTCACCGCAGCATCCCAGCGGCTGATGAACACCGAGGCGACTGAAGCCACATCGAGCGACAGGCCCGCAGCATGGCGGCGCTCGAGGCCGCGCATGTAGGCTTCGGCCGCGGCAAGATAATGCTCGCGCGAGAACAGCAAAGTGACGTTCACCGGCACGCCGGCGAAGATGGCTTCCTCGATCGCCGGGATGCCGGCTGGCGTCCCCGGAATCTTGACGAACAGATTCACGCGCATGGCCTGATCGTGAATGTGCCTGGCGGCAGCAATGGTGCCCTGCGTATCGTCGGCCAACAGCGGCGACACCTCCATCGAGACCCATCCATCGACGCCACCGGTGGCGTCGAAAATCGGACGGAACAGGTCAGCCGCCCGGCGCAGGTCTTCGAGTGCCAGCTCGTTGAACAAACCTTCACCGGAGAGGCCCGCCTGCGCTTTGGCCTTGATGGCGCTGTCGTATGCGGCAGTATTGCCAATGGCTGCGTCAAAGATGCTCGGGTTCGATGTCAGGCCGGTCACCGACAAGGTGTCGATGTAGCGCTTGAGGCTGCCATCGTCGAGCATCTCGCGGGTGATGTTGTCGAGCCAGAGGCTCTGGCCGATAGCGTGCAATGCAGCAGGTGTATTCATGATGAAGCCTTATCCTGGAGTCAGTTCAATCAGAAGCAGGTACTGCAGAGAGGTTCCCTGCCGCACTCAATCTCCGCCGAATATCTTCTTGAGCAGAGCGGAGCCCGTGCCGACCGGATCCTTGCGTATCGCCCGCTCCTCCTCTGCCAACGTCAGAAAGAGTCCGTCCAGCGCTTTGCGCGTCACGTAGTTCTCGATCTTTCCGTCTTCCTTCTTGACCACGCCAAACGAAGCGGCCTGATCAGCCAGCTTGTTGTATTGGCGGGCAAGGCCGACTCGATCGGTGGCGTTCTTGACTACCGGCAGGAACTTCTGGCCCAGCGTCTTTTCCGTCTTGCTGCGGAAAAACTGGGTCACGGCATCGTCGCCGCCGCTCAATATGCCTTTTGCATCCTGCACCGACATGTTCCTGACGGCATCGATCAGCAATTGTTTGGCCTCGGGCATGGCAGCCTCCGCCGCCCGGTTGATGCTGACTTCAAGCTTGTCGAAATCATCGCCTCGCCCCATCAGCTTCATGGCCGACTTGGCCTGCTTGAGGCCGTCGGGCAGGGGAATGTGGACCTTGGGATTGTTCAGAAAGCCGTCAGCCGCCCCCAGCCTAGACACCGCAGCCGACGAAGCGCGAGTCAGCGTTTCCTTGAGTCCGGAAGAGGCCTCGCCCTGGCTGACACCCGCAAGGTCCAGCGCCCACGCGCCACTACCCGACAGAGCGCAGCAAAGCAGCAGCCACGCGGAAAACACGATTCTCTTCATAGTCGCTCTCCCTGCATCCGAATTGAAATGTATAGCCGCTGTGTGAACTTACTGTGGCGCCGGCGCACGCTCGATGCCGCGCAACGGCGTGCCAGCGCCAAAGCCGCGCTGCTTGAACCAGCCACGATTCATTTCCAGGGCGTAACGGGCCGGCTGACTGGCGCAGTGATTGGTCTCGGTCTGCGGCGCCATTTCCTCGACATTGATGATCTTGCCCTCTTCGTCGAGGAAGGCCACTGACAAGGGCAACAGCGTGTTCTTCATCCACATGCAGTGCGTCGCGCGAAACGGGAACACGAACAGCATGCCCTGGTTGTCGGGCATGCTCTTGCGAAACATGAGGCCGCGCTGACGCGTGG
>DATMTO010000230.1:0-4205 GCA_035564055.1 Rhodocyclaceae bacterium
TGCAAGCTCGAAGGCCAGGTCGAGCAGACCTTGTTTGCCAAGGCGGGCCGCAAGCTGGCGCTGACCGAGGCGGGCGAGCTGCTGCTCGGATATGCGCGCCGCATGCTCGAACTCAACGACGAAGCGGTGGCGCGGGTGCGCAGCACTGCCATTGAAGGCTGGGTCCGCGTCGGCTTGCCGCACGACTTCGCCGAGCACGGCCTGCCGGCGGCGCTGGCGCGTTTCGCCAAGACGCACGACAAGGTGCGCATCGAGGCGCGTGCCGAGCGCAACACTGAACTCATCAAGCGCGTTGCCGCCGGCCAGCTTGATCTGGCACTGGTGTGGCAGGACGAGCGCGTGCCGCGCTATCTCGAAAAGGTGGCCGAGCTGCCGCTGACCTGGATTGGCCAGCCCGGTTACGTGCGCTCGGCCAGGACCGTGTTGCCGCTGGCTGCTTTCGAAGCGCCCTGTATGTTCAGGGCGGCCGCTACGGCGGCGCTCGACAAGGTCGGCCAGCCCTGGCATTTGTCCTTCACGACACCCAGTCTCGCCGGCCTGTGGGCGGCGGTGGAAAGCGGCCTGGGCCTGGCGGTGCGTACGCCCATCGGCGTGCCGCGGCATCTGGCGCTGCTTGGCAAGACCGAGAAGCTACCGCCACTGCCGAGTGTGTCGCTGGTCTTCATCGGTGCGCCGGATGCGCAGACGCCGGCGGTGAGCCTGCTGCAGGAGATCCTGCGCGAGACCGTAATCGGCGTGGTTGAATCGGCACTGGCGACCCGACCCTTGGTGCGCCGGCGCCGCTGAGCCACCGTTTGCGACAGGACCCTACTGATCGCCGCTGTAGAGGTTCATGTATTTCTGCAGCAGGCCCTTGCCCTCGAAGCTGTCGCCGAGGACGGCAACACCCTGCATGCGGTCGGGCCGGAAAGTGCGAAAGTCGCCGCGCAGCTCGCACCAGGCGGCGAGCGTCCAGCTCTCGCCCCAGAACACCAGCCCGAGCGGCCAGATCGTACGCGAACTCGCTGCGCCGTCGAGGCGGGTGTAGTCGAGCTTGGCCTTCTTCGATTCGGCGATGCACTGACGCAACTTGCCGAGCGGAGCCACCATCTTTTCGGGCACATGGAAATCGGGCACCAGAAAAGCGTCGCGTGCCGGCTGCTCCTTGAGCGACTTCGGCAGTACTGCCTCGATGCGCATCAGGGCGCGTTCAGCGGCGCGGCCGAGCGCGTCGTCAGTCCAGCCCTTGACCATGCGGCTGCCCAGCGCCAGCGCCATCAACTCTTCAGGATCGAACATCAGCGGCGGCAGCCGATAGCCGGCCCGCAGCATGTAGCCGACGCCCGCCTCGCCACTGATTGGCACGCCTGAGCGGGACAGATCGGCGATGTCGCGATACACGGTGCGCTCGGAAATATTCAGCGAGTCGGCGATCTCGCGTGCGGTCACCGCACGACGCCGGTCGAGCAGCAAAACGATCTGGAACAGCCGGTCGGCGCGCCGCATTCTTGTTTCCTCCTGACATGACGGTGGCAGGATAACCGCGTTCCGATGCGCGGGGCGCATGGCTCCTGACACACTGTTGGCAGGAGCCCCGTCGCACAGTGGCGTCTCCGCAGTCCAACCTACAGGAGCATGTCATGCAAACCCCGATCAGCTGGTTCGAAATCCCCGCCCTCAACTTCGAGCGCGCCCGCCACTTCTACGAGCATACCTTCGACGTCGAGCTGCATATCGAAGAGAAGCCCGAGTTCCAGATGGGCATCTTTCCGCATCCCGACGGTCAGGCCGGCGGCTGCATCACCGGCGGCAAGGGCTATGCACCGGCGGCCGGCGGTGTGGTCGTCTACCTTTACGCCGGAGACGATCTGAGCAAGCCGCTGGAGCGGGCCGTCAGCCTTGGCGGCAAGGTCGTCATGGCCAAGACAAGCATAGGTGAACACGGCTATATTGCGCTGTTCCGGGACAGCGAGGGCAACACCGTTGGCCTGCATTCCATGAACTGAGCGGAGCGACTATGGGCAAGGGGCGTTTGGAGGCATTCAGCGATGGCGTCATCGCCATCATCATCACCATCATGGTGCTCGAACTCAAGGTCCCGCACGGCAGCACGCTGGCCGACCTGCAGCCGCTCCTGCCCGTTTTTCTCAGTTATCTGCTGAGTTTCATCTACGTCGGCATTTACTGGAACAACCACCATCACCTGATGCATACCGTCGATCACGTCAGCGGGGGCCTGTTGTGGGCCAACCTGCACCTGCTGTTCTGGATGTCGCTGATTCCCTTCGCCACCGGCTGGATGGGCGAGAACCATTTCTCGTCGCTGCCGCTGGCGCTCTACGGCGTTGTGCTGCTGATGTGCGCGTTTGCCTTCAAGCTGCTGCAGAGCTGCCTGGTGCAGACGCACGGCCGCAAATCCACGCTCGCCACCGCGGTCGGCCGCGACCTCAAGGGCAAGATTTCCCCTTTGCTCTATCTGGCCGGCATCGTCAGCGCCTTTTTCAATGAATACTTTTCCGAGGCGATGTTTGTGCTGGTCGCGCTGATGTGGCTGGTACCGGATCGCCGTTTCGAGAGAGCCGCCCATGAAGGATAAATCGGTCGGTCGCTGCAGCTGGTGTGGCGATGATCCGCTCTACGTCGCCTATCATGACGAGGAATGGGGCAAGCCCTGCCACGATGAACGCATGTTGTTCGAGTTGCTGATTCTCGAAGGCGCGCAGGCCGGCCTGTCGTGGATCACGGTGCTGAGAAAACGCGAGAGCTATCGCCAGGCTTTTGATAACTTCGACGTAGAAAAAATTGCGCGTTACACGGATCGGGATGTCGAGCGCCTGATGAACGACCCCGGCATCGTGCGCAACCGTCTCAAGATCAACGCCACCATCACGAACGCCCGCGCCTATCTCAAGCTGCGCGAGGAGTTCGGCGGTCTAGATGCTTACCTGTGGCGTTTCGTCGGCGGCAAGCCCTTGCAGCCGAAGCGACGCGGCATGGGCGAAGTGCCCGCGAAAACGGAGGTGTCGGATGCGCTGTCGAAAGACCTGGGCAAGCGCGGCTTCAAGTTCGTCGGCTCGACCATTTGCTATGCCTACATGCAGGCGATCGGCATGATCAACGACCATATCGCGACCTGCCCGCAATACAAGCTGCGCGCCTAGTCGGCACCGACCGCGGTTTGTTTTCTGCTGGCGCTGCCGGCCGCGGGTGCCAGCTGCCAGAAAATCCACGATGAAGCGCATGTGATCAGGCCGACCGTGACGAAGGTGGCGTGGAAGGCGTCCAGCGTCTGTACGCCGCCGCTGTCCTGTGTAGCGAAGGCGGCCAGCAGGCCGCCGGCAGCGGCAACGCCGAGACTCATCGACAGCATCATGACCATGGACAGCAGGCTGTTGCCGCTGCTGGCGTTGCTGCCTTCGAGATCGAACAGGGTGATGGTGTTCATGGCGGTGAATTGCAGCGAGTTGACCGCGCCGAAGCAGGCCAGCTGCAGGAGCAGCAGCCATACTGGCTGCGCTGCACCGATGAGGCCGAAGCTGGCGATGGTGGCGCCGACCAGCAGCGTGTTGCAGAGCAGTACGCGCCGATAGCTGAAGCGGCGGATCAGGCCGGGGCCGATGCGTTTGCTGAAGATGGCCGCTGCTGCCACCGGAATCAGCATCTGGCCAGCCTGCGCCGGCGTGTAGTCCAGACATACCTGCAGCAGCAGCGGAATCAGGAAGGGCATGGCGCCGCTGCCAATGCGCGCGAACAGATTGCCGAGAATGCCGACGCTGAAAGTGTTGATATGGAACAGGCGCAGCGAGAACAGCGCATCCGGCCGGCGCGCCGCGCGCAGCCAGTAGGCCGCGAGGCTGGCGAGGCCGAACATCAGCATCAGGAGAATGGTGGCATGACCGAAGCGGAAGTCGGAGAAGCCGTCGACGGCCAGCGAGATGGCGATCATGCTGAAGGTCAGCAGCACATAGCCGATCAGGTCGAAGCTGCCGACCTTGGCCTGGCGCTCATCCAGCATGTAACGTTGGGTCAGGACGATGCCGAGCAGGCCGACCGGCAGATTGATCAGGAAGATCCAGTGCCAGGAGGCGACTTCGACCAGCCAGCCGCCTAGCGTCGGGCCGATCAGCGGGCCGATCAGGCCGGGCACGGTGACGAAACTCATGGCGGCGAGGAAGCGTTCGCGCGGGAAGGCGCGCAGCACCGCGAGGCGCCCCACCGGCAGCAGC
>DATMTO010000231.1:0-6365 GCA_035564055.1 Rhodocyclaceae bacterium
CGCAGCGCGAGCAGAGCGGCCCGGCCGCGGCGCCCGCCCGCGAGTTTCCGGCAGTGTTCGAGGATGAAGCCGTACTGGTCATCGACAAGCCGGCCGGCGTGGCCGTCCACGGCGGCAGCGGCGTCAGCTTTGGTGTGATCGAGCAACTGCGCCGGGCGCGGCCGCAGGCTAAGTTCCTGGAGCTGGCACATCGTCTCGACCGCGAAACCTCAGGCCTGCTGATCGTCGGCAAAAAGCGCGCTGCGCTGGTGCGCCTGCAGGACGATTTCCGCGAAGGCAGTATGGGCAAGCGCTATTTCGCGCTGGTCAAGGGACGTTGGCTCAATCAGACGCAGCATATCCGGCAGCCGCTTTATAAATATCTGATCGAGAACGGCGAGCGGCGCGTGCGTGTCGATCCGGAAGGCAAGGCCGCGCACAGCATCGTGCGTCTGGTAAAGCGCTGGCAGACCGGGCAGGGCTACTTCAGCCTGGTCGAGGTTGAGCTCAAGACCGGGCGTACTCACCAGATCCGCGTGCATCTGACCAATGCCGGCTTTCCCTTGCTTGGCGACGATAAATACGGTGATTTCTCGCTCAACAAGGAGCTGCAGCGCCTGGGGTTGAAGCGTATGTTTCTGCATGCAGCCAAACTGGAAATGACGCATCCCGTGACCAGCGAAGTGCTCTCACTGGAGGCGCCGTTGCCCGCGGAGTTGTCCGAGTTTCTGCGGCGGCTCGATATTCACGACAAGAAAGATTATGGCGAAGCAGTTTGATTTGATTGTTTTCGACTGGGACGGCACGCTGATGGATTCGGCGGCGACCATTGTGCATGCCTTGCAGGCCGCCGCAGTGGACATTGGTGTCGAACCGCCGAGCGAGATGCGTGCGCGTCACATCATTGGCCTGGGGCTGTATGAGGCTTTGCAACATGCGATGCCGAATTTGACGCCCGATCATTACGCTGCCTTGTCCGAGCGCTACCGCTATCACTATCTGGCGCGCGACCATGAGCTGGTGTTGTTCGAGGGGGCTAGTGATCTGGTCGCACGACTGGCGGAGCAGGGCTACATGCTGGCGGTGGCCACCGGCAAGACGCGCACGGGGCTGGATCGGGCCTTTGCACAAAGCGGACTGGGCCCGGTGTTCCACGATTCACGCTGTGCCGACGAATGCCATTCCAAGCCGCATCCGCAAATGCTCATGGAGCTCATGGATGCCTTTGCCGTGGAGCCGGAACGGACCTTGATGATAGGCGATACCACGCATGATCTACTGATGGCCAGGAATGCCGGTACGCTGAGCCTGGGGGTCAGCTACGGCGCACATCCGCGCCACGAGCTGGTGCCTGTGGCGAGCGGCGGTTGTGTCGACAGCATCAGCGAGCTGGCGGGATGGCTCAAGGCGGCCTAGGCGAGTTGGCCGAGGGCGGGCGCCTGGTCTGTCGCAGCGACGTATTGCAGGAGCGCGGCGCCGGGTTCAAGTTCGATGTCTCCTGGCATGGTGAAACGGTGCCGGCGTTCGTGGTGCGCTACAACGGCAAGGCGCATGCCTACCTCAACCGCTGCGCGCACGTACCGGTCCCGCTGGACTGGGACGGTGAGCGGTTCTTTGATCATTCGCGGCTATACTTGCTCTGCGCCACGCATGGCGCGTTGTATGCGCCGGATTCCGGGCATTGCCTGGGCGGACGTTGCAATGGAAGACATCTGACTGCGCTCGATGTGGTCGAGCGCGACGGTGCTATTTATCTAATTTCAAGACATGCCTGACAACATGGAAAATCCTCCGAGCTGGGAACGCAAGGTGCTCGAAAAAATCGCATTGGACGGGCTTGCCGAACAGCGCGCGCGGCGGCGTTGGAGCATCTTCTTCAAGCTATTGGCCTTCGCCTATGTCGGCGTGGTGCTCTGGGGCATCTTCGGCCCCAGCGGCAGTGAAGCCATCGACGGTGAGCGCCATACCGCCCTGATCCAGCTGAACGGCGTGATTCAGGCCAAGGGCGAAGCGGACGCCGACGCCATTGTTGGCGCCTTGCAGAATGCCTTTGACGACAAGAACACGGCTGGCGTGATCCTGCGCATCAATAGCCCAGGCGGCAGTCCGGTGCAGGCTGGCATCATCTATGACGAGATTCGTCGCCTGCGCGGCAAGCATCCGGAGGTGCCGCTGTATGTCGTGGTTGAGGATGTCTGCGCCTCCGGCGGTTATTACATCGCCGCAGCGGCCGACAATATCTACGTGGATAAGGCCAGCATCGTTGGCTCGATCGGCGTATTAATGGATGGTTTCGGGTTCACCGAAGCGATGCAGAAAGTCGGTGTCGAGCGCCGCCTGCTGACGGCCGGCGAGAACAAGGGGTTCCTCGATCCGTTTTCGCCGCTGGAAGGCAAGCAGAGGGCCTACGCGCAGGAGATGCTGGGTGAAATCCACGCCCAGTTCATCGATGCGGTCAAGAAGGGGCGCGGCAAGCGCCTCAAGGAAACGCCGGAAATGTTCTCGGGCCTGATGTGGACCGGCGCGAAGAGTGTTCAGCTAGGCCTGGCCGATGGCTTCGGCACGGTCGAGAGCGTGGCGCGCGACGTCATCAAGGTCGAGAATATCCGCGACTACACCGTCAAGCAGAATTTTGCCGAACGTATTGCCAAGCGTTTCGGCGCCGACATGGCTCAAAGCGCAATGCACATGTTCAGCCGCACCGAGTTGCGCTGAACTAGCGCTTCAGGCGAGCAGCAGAAAAACCGTCGGACGTTTGTCGATGTCCGGCGTGCTGCGCTTGCGCCAGCTGCCGATGCTGTCGGTGACAATGTTTTCGCTGGGAAGCGTCAGGTCGCTGGCGACGCAGAGCCGGGTTGTTGGCTGGCAGGTTTTCAGCAACGCCTGAAGCAGGGCGCTATTGCGGTAGGGGGTTTCGATGAAAAGCTGGGTCTGGCGCAGCCGCCCTGATTCCTTTTCCAGGCCCTGAATGGCTTTGCTGCGCTCCGGGTCGCGCGCCGGCAGATAGCCGTGAAAGGCGAAGCGCTGGCCGTCCAGACCCGAGCCCATGAGTGCCAGCAGCAGCGAGGACGGGCCAACCAGGGGCTTGACCTTGATGGCGGCAGCGTGTGCGGCGCGCACCAGGAGCGCGCCCGGGTCGGCGACCGCGGGGCAGCCTGCCTCCGACATCAGGCCCAGGTCATGCCCGCTCAGTAGCGGAGCTAGCAGGGGCTTGAAAGTATTTTCATCCGCCTGCTTGGGTATTTCCTGGATATCCAAATCGCGCAAGGGCGTCGGGTGGCCGAACGCCTTGAGGTTGGCGCGTGCGGTCTTGGCGTCCTCGACCACGAAGTGATGCAGTGTGCAAGCGATTTGGCGTGTCGCCGCAGGCAGCCAGTGTTCCCAATCGGCAGGCGTATCACCGGGGCTGGTAAGACCGACGGGAAGCAAATAAAGTGTACCGGCTTTGCTTGAACTCACGGCAAGTCGATGCCTTCCGCTCTCAACATGCGGGAAAGTTCGATCAGAGGCAGTCCGACGAGGGCGTTGGGGTCATCGCCGCGCATATATTCAAGCAGTGCAATACCCAGACCTTCGGATTTGGCGCTGCCGGCGCAATTGAGGGCGTCTTCGCGATCCAAGTAGCGTTCGATTTCAGCATCGCTGAGATTGCGGAAACGGACCTTGGTGGGGATGCCGCGCAACTGAACGTGGCCAGTCTGAGTGTTCAGCAAGCACAAACCGGTATGGAAAATCACCGTATTTCCGCGCATGGCCCGCAGCTGGGCTGTGGCATTCTCCCGCCTCCCCGGTTTGCCGAAGCGCTGATTGCCGAGATAGGCAACCTGGTCGCTGCCAATGATCAGGCTGTTCGGGTGCTTGGCGGCGACGGCGCGGGCTTTGAGCTCGGATAGGCGTTCCGCCGTTTGGGCCGGGGTTTCGTCGGGGAGTGCGGTTTCGTCGGCGTCGGGCGCGACCGCAGTGAAGGGGATTTGCAGCCGGGTCAGCAGTTCGCGGCGAAATTGGGACGTTGAGGCGAGGATCAGAGGGAGCACGGCAGGATTCGGGTGGATGTGGTTCATTTGACTGAATAAGTCATTGGATGATAACATCGCATGTTTCCGTATTGCTGCCCTCGGGCACAGGGCTTGTTGTGAGCAGATCGCTGGTCGGGTTGGTGGTTGATACGCTGGAGTTTGCCCGCGAAGGGCGCTCGGTGTCGGGCACTGTGCCGGTATCTGCGTTGCCGCGCCTGCAGGAACTGGTTGGCGCAAGTGATGCCTTGCTGGCGTGCGAGCTACAGGGCCGCCGCGAGGACGGTCGTCACTGGCTGGACTTGAGCATACGGGGGAAGTTTGATCTGATCTGCCAGCGTTGTCTCGGGGGCTTGCCCTTTGAGCTGGAGACGGATGCCGAATTGCAGGTGATTGCACCTGGTGAACCTTGGCCGGATGAAGCGCTGGAAGACGGCGCGCTCAGCCTGGGTGCCGATGCGATTGCCGCCGATACGGCTCAGGCCGTGACGGATTTGATTGAAGAAGAGGTGTTGCTGGCGTTGCCGGTAGCGCCTAAACACGAAGAGGGCTGTGCGCCGCCGGCGCGCAGCGACGACAAACGTGCCGCATCGCCCTTTGCGGTGCTGGCAACGCTGAAGAAGCATTAACTAGGAGTAGTAACATGGCCGTTCAACAGAACAAGAAGTCCCCGTCGAAGCGTGGTATGCATCGCTCGCACGATTTTCTGACCAACCCGCCGCTGGCTGTTGAAGCCACCACCGGCGAGGCTCACCTGCGTCACCACATCAGCCCGAACGGTTACTACCGTGGCAAGAAGGTTCTGAAGACCAAGGGCGAGTAATTTTTCGCTTTTGGATGGAAAGGCGCGCATTGCTGCGCGCTTTTTTTTACCGCCGTGTCGTCCAAAAATAATGGATTTTTGGATGCGTGCCGTACAAGCGGCGAAGCAACGCGCCTTCATTTCGCCTTTCCTCCTTTTTGTCTGAAAACATTACGCGATGGCAGTTACGCTAGCGATTGACTGCATGGGTGGTGATCACGGTCCTTCGGTGACCGTGCCCGCGGCACTGGAATTCCTGGCCCGCGACACCGATGCCCGTGTGGTTCTGGTCGGACTCGAAGAGTCGATCATCCCCCATCTGAAGGGGCATGCCGCTTTTGGCGAGCGTCTGCGTGTGCATCACGCCAGCGAGGTCGTCGGCATGGATGAGGCGGTCGCCTCGGCGATGCGCAACAAGAAGGACTCGTCCATGCGCGTCGTTGCCGATCTGGTCAAGGAGGGGGTGGCAGATGCCGCCATCTCCGCCGGCAATACCGGCGCCCTGATGGCGATTTCCCGCTTTGTGCTGAAGACCCTGCCAGGGATCGATCGGCCGGCAATCGCCACCATCCTGCCCAATGCCAAAGGCAAGACCTACATGCTCGACCTCGGCGCCAACGTCGACTGCGAGCCGGAGCATCTGCTCCAGTTCGGCATCATGGGCGCCATGCTGGTGAGCGCGCTCGAGCACAAGGAAAACCCGACTGTCGGCCTGCTCAATATCGGCGAGGAAGACATCAAGGGTAACGAGGTGGTTAAGCGTGCCGCCGAGCTCCTGCGCGGCAGCAATCTCAATTTCTACGGCAACGTTGAAGGCAACGACATCTACAAGGGCACGACAGACGTCGTCGTCTGCGACGGGTTTGTCGGCAACGTTTCCCTCAAGACCTCCGAAGGCCTGGCCCAGATGATCATCGGCGGCCTGCGCGAGGAGTTCAAGCGCAACATTTTCACCAAGCTGGCTGCGCTGGTGGCCATGCCGGTGCTGAATGCCTTCAAGGGGCGTTTCGATCATCGCCGCTACAATGGCGCCAGTCTGCTCGGTCTGCGCGGCATCGTCTTTAAGAGCCACGGCTCCGCCGATGCCTTCGCCTTCCGCTGTGCGCTGGAGCGCGCGGCCGAAGCCGCGCGCCACAGCCTGCCCGATCGCATCGCTGAAAAAATCAAGGACTACACTGCTACTCATCCGGCCCAAGTGGCTGAAGGAACCATTGCATGAGCGAAAAGCGCATTTATTCCCGCATCATCGGGACCGGCAGCTATCTGCCGGGCGATCCGGTCAACAATCATGATCTGGTGGCGCGCGGAATTGAAACCTCGGACGAGTGGATTGTCGAACGCACCGGCATCAGCGCGCGCCATTACGCGCCCGAGGGTGTGTTCAGCAGCGATCTGGCACTGGAGGCCAGCAAGCGTGCGCTTGAAGCCGCCAACTGCTCGGTCCAGGAAGTTGATCTGATCATCGTGGCGACTTCGACGCCGGATATGGTGTTTCCCAGCACCGCCGCGCTGTTGCAGAACAAGCTGGGCATGAAGAATGGCGCCCCGGCACTGGACGTGCAGGCAGTGTG
>DATMTO010000232.1:0-8823 GCA_035564055.1 Rhodocyclaceae bacterium
GGTCTTGGCCCGTGCCTGCAACTGCAGATTGGTCGAGTCGCACTCGGCCAGCACCTGCAGGTCAATGCGCCCGGCGGCAGCGCCGAGCAGCGGCAACAGGTTTTCCGGTTGAATCGGATCGGCGAGGGGTTCGGGGGCCGAATTGGGTATCTTCATGGCCCCCGATTATGCAACAGCCGACAGCTCCCCAAACTATTGAGTGGCGTCTTCTCCGCCCCGCACGTCCTTGATGCCGAGCTCCTGGATCTTGCGCGTAATCGTGTTGCGGCCGATTCCGAGAATCTGGGCGGCCTCGATGCGGCGTCCGCCGCTGGCGTTGAGGGCGCGCCGGATCAATGTCGATTCGAACTCGCGCGTGAGGTGATCGAAGACTTGGCCGGGTTGGGTCGAAATCATGCGATCGGCCTCGTGGGCCAGCACTTCGATCCAGTCGGACGAAATTTCGCGGATCGGCAGTTCGCGCAGTTCCGACGGCAGGTCGGCCACTTCGACGATCTGGCCGGCGGCCATGACGGTCAGCCAGTGACAGACGTTTTCAAGCTGACGTACATTGCCCGGGAAGTCGAGCGCCGAAAGATACTTCAATGCGGCTTCCGACAGGCGCTTGGGCTCCACGCCGAGGTCCTGCGCGCTTTTCTGCAGGAAGTGGCGCGCCAGCAGCGGGATGTCTTCGCGCCGCTCGCGCAGCGGCGGCAGGCGCAGGCGGATCACGTTGAGGCGATGGAACAGGTCCTCGCGGAAGAGGCCGTCCTTGACGCGCTGTTCGAGGTTCTGGTGGGTGGCGGCAATGACGCGCACATTGGCCTTGACCGGCTGCTGGCCGCCGACGCGATAGAAGTTGCCGTCGGAGAGTACGCGCAACAGACGCGTCTGCAGCTCGGCCGGCATATCGCCGATTTCGTCGAGGAAGAGCGTGCCGCCCTCGGCCTGTTCGAAGCGGCCGCGGCGTTGCGCCGTGGCACCCGTAAAGGCGCCGCGTTCATGACCGAAGAGCTCGGATTCGAGCAGGTCGCGCGGAATCGCGGCGGTATTGATGGCGATGAAAGGCGAGTCCTTGCGCGGGCTGTGGCGATGCAGCGCACGCGCGACCAGCTCCTTGCCGCAACCGGATTCGCCGTTCACCATGACGGTCGCATGCGATTGCGAGAGGCGGCCGATGGCGCGGAAGACTTCCTGCATGGAGGGCGCCTTGCCGAGGATTTCAGGTGTGATGCTGCTGGTCTCCGGCACCGCCTCTTCCTGCGCCGACTGCTCCAGCGCACGACGTACCAGCTCGACCGCTTGGTCGACGTCGAAAGGCTTGGGCAGATATTCGAAAGCGCCGCCCTGGAAGGCCGCCACCGCCGATTCGAGATCGGAATAGGCGGTCATGATGATGGTCGGAATGTCCGGGTAGTGCGCCTTGATGTGGCGCAGCAGATCGAGGCCGCTCTGGCCCGGCATGCGGATATCCGACACGACCACTTGCGGTACTTCGCCGGAGTCGAGCGCCGCCAGCGCTTCATTGGCGGCACCGAAACTCCGGTAGTTGATGCCTTCGCGCGCCAGGGCCTTTTCGAAGACCCAGCGAATGGAACGGTCGTCGTCGATGATCCAGACGGGCTTCATTGTTCTTCTCCTGATTGGCTGCCGTGCTGCAGCGGCAGCAGAATGTTGAAACTGGTGTGGCCGGGGCGACTGTCGACTTCGATGGTGCCCTGGTGCTGGTGGATGAAGCTCTGCACCAGCGTCAGGCCGAGGCCGCTGCCGCCTTCACGGCCGGAAACGAGCGGATAGAAAATCTTGTCGCGGATGGCTTCGGGAATGCCGGGGCCGTTGTCGATGATGCGCAGTTCAAGCGCCAGGCGATGACGCTTCTTGGCGATGGTGACCTGGCGCGCAGCGCGCGTGCGCAGGATGATTTCGCCATCACCATGCATGGCCTGGGCCGCATTGCGCGCAATGTTGAGGATGGCCTGGATCATCTGCTCGCGGTCGGCGGTGATCATGGGCAGCGAAGTGTCGTAGTCGCGCTTGACGCGCACGCCGGCGAATTCGGCATGGATCAGGCGGCGCACACGTTCGAGGATCTCGTGCATATTGACCTGCGCCGGCTGCATCACGCGATGCGATGAAAGCAGTCGCTGCATCAGGTCCTGCAGGCGGTCGGCTTCGTTGATAATGACCTGCGTGTACTCGGCCAGCTGATCGGCGTTGGGCAGGTCTTCGAGTTCATGCTCCAGCAATTGCGCCGAGCCGCGAATACCGCCGAGCGGGTTCTTGATCTCATGCGCCAGATTGCGGATCAGCTCGCGATTGGCCTGCTGCTGTTCGGCCAGGCGCTCCTCGCGCGCCGCCTTGAGCTGCTGGTCGATGGGGCGAAACTCGATCAGCAGGCGCGCGCCGCCGACCTCGATCGGCGTGACGGTGCAGTCGAGATGCAGCACCTCATCTTCACCACGACGGATGGCGATGTTCTGGCCGGTGTAGCCCCAGTTGTTCTTGAGCGCATTGTCGAGCGCCGCCGACAGCCCGGCCGGTTCGCCGACCAGCTGGCGCAGCGGGTGGCCGCTCAGCAGGCGATGGCTGACCGCGAACAGATTTTCCGCTGCCGGATTGACGTAGCGGATCTGCAGCTTGGCATCGACCAGCACGACGGCCGAAGAGAGCAGGTCCAGTCCGGCGAAGGCGGGCGGCACTGCATGGGCTTGAGATGTCATGCCGATGTGGTGAGCAAGAAGCAAGCCATCATCGTCAGCCATGTGCAAGCCGCTCCCGCTTTATTTGAGATTGGCGATTTCTTTCTGCAAGGCCGCGATGTTGCGCTCATGCAGTTGGGCCTTGTTGCTGTTGTTCGCCTTCTTTGCTTCATCGAGATTGCGTTGTTCGTTCGCCAGTTCCTGTTCCAGAATGGTGCGTCGTCCGCTATCCCTTTCCTTCTGGATGTTGCTGCTGACACGTGGAAAGTCGTTTGGTGTCGGAGCAGCGGAAGCTCTGGTCGGCGCGCCCTCACTGACGCCGGATCGGACGCTGGAAACAATGGTGCAGTGGCGACCGGACACCCGCTGGTTGGTGTACAGCACGGTATCCGTGGCTTTGTCGGTGCATTTGTAGAGAGTGTCCGCCACGGCTGTGCCGCAGAACAGGGCGGAAAGCAGGAGCAAGGCTTTTTTCATCGCTAGGACAGGCAGGTGGATGCGACAGTGTAGTGCAATCCGGCTTGCATCAGGCCGCTACGCGATTCAGGCCAGCCTTTGCGTGTCGGCAAGTGTTGCGTGGGCAGGGCGGCAAGCGCTTGGCGCTACCCAAAAGAAACGGGGCCCGAAGGCCCCGTTTTGTCTTGCTTTCGAAGTGCTACGGCTTAGAGGCTGTAGTACATGTCGAATTCGACCGGGTGGGTGGTCATGCGCAGCTTGTTGACTTCTTCCATCTTCAGTTCGATGTAGGAGTCGATCCACTCGTTGCTGAACACACCGCCGCGGGTCAGGAACTCGCGGTCCTTGTCCAGCGCTGCCAGTGCTTCGTCGAGCGAGGCACACACGGTCGGGATCTTTGCATCCTCTTCCGGCGGCAGGTCGTACAGGTTCTTGTCGGCCGGGTCGCCCGGGTGAATCTTGTTCTGCACGCCGTCCAGACCGGCCATCATCAGAGCGGTGAAGGCCAGGTACGGGTTGGCCAGCGGATCGGGGAAGCGGGCTTCGATACGACGCGCCTTGTCCGAAGCGACGAACGGGATACGGATCGAGGCCGAACGGTTACGGGCCGAGTAGGCCAGCTTGACCGGAGCTTCGTAGTGCGGGACCAGACGCTTGTACGAGTTGGTACCCGGGTTGGTGATGGCGTTCAGTGCCTTGGCGTGCTTGATGATGCCGCCGATGTAGTACAGGGCGAACTCGGACAGGCCGGCGTAGCCGTTGCCTGCGAACAGGTTCTTGCCGTCCTTCCAGATCGACTGGTGCACGTGCATGCCGGAACCGTTGTCGCCAACGATGGGTTTGGGCATGAAGGTGGCGGTCTTGCCGTACTGGTGAGCAACGTTGTGAACGATGTACTTCAGCAGCAGGGTCTGGTCAGCGCGACGCACCAGGGTGTTGAACTTGGTGCCCAGCTCGTTCTGGCCGGCGGTAGCGACTTCGTGGTGATGCACTTCGACTTCGAGGCCACAGGCTTCGAGCAGGGTACACATTTCGGCGCGGATGTCGTTCGACGAATCAACCGGCGGGACGGGGAAGTAACCACCCTTGACGGCCGGACGGTGACCGGTGTTGCCACCTTCGATCTTGGCGTCGGACGACCAGGCAGCTTCGTCAGCGTGAATCTTGACGTAGGTGCCGGACATGTCGGTCTTCCACTCGACGGAGTCGAAGATGAAGAATTCGGGTTCCGGACCGAAGTAGGCGGTGTCGCCCAGGCCGGAGGACTTCAGGTAAGCCTCGCCGCGCTTGGCGATCGAACGCGGGTCGCGGTCGTAGCCCTTGCCGTCGGACGGCTCAACCACGTCGCAGGTCAGGACCAGGGTGGTTTGCTCGAAGAAGGGGTCGATGTAGGCGGTGGCAGCATCCGGCACCAGCAGCATGTCGGAAGCCTGGATGCCCTTCCAACCGGCGATCGAGGAACCGTCGAAGGCATGGCCGTCTTCGAACTTGCTGATGTCAAAGGCCTTGACCGGCACGCCAACGTGCTGTTCCTTGCCGCGGGTATCGGTGAAGCGGAAGTCCACGAACTTGACTTCCTTGTCCTTCACCAGCTTGAGTACGTCTTGGGGGGTCATCGACATTGAGGTGATCTCCTGAGCTGATGTGTCTAAGCGATTATTTCTTGCGAAATGGTCTAACGGATCGGGTCTAGCAGTTTATGTGCCACTGCTAAATGTGTACTTGGTTGGCAGCAAACTATTGTGCCATAAAGGAGCCGCCGAGCCGGGCAAAAAGCATGCGGGCACCGTTATGGTGCGCTGTCCTGATTTATGCACGTTATTGGTGCATTTTGCGCGATGGCTGATGATTGGTGGTGCATCAGGCAGGCGCCAAGCGCGTATCGATGCGCGCAATGAGCGGTTCGGCCTGCGGAAATTGGGCATGTAGCAGGGCGAGCAGTCGGAGCGCATCCGGCGTCTGCGATCCGGCAGGCAGATCCAGCACGATTTCCAGACCGCTGTCGAGGTAGTGCAGCGTCATGGCGCTGTCCTGCAGATCGGGCAGGCCATTTTGCTGCAATGCCGCCAGTAATGCGGCGCGGCCGGGTTGCTGGCGCGCATCGCGTACGCCGTCGGCCTCCACGTCGATATGCACCATCACGTCCAGCACGTCGATGTGGGCGGCCAGCACGCGGTCATGCACAGCTTCCGCGATCCGATGTCCTTCCGACACGCTGATGCGCGGTGCGACCTGCACGCGTGCGTCGATCAACACCTTGTGCGCCATGCGGCGGCTGCGCAGCGAATGGCAGGCCAGAATACCCGGCGTGGCGAGTATGGTCGCCATGACTGCGTCGCGTTCGCTGCTCGGGATGCCGGTGTCGATCAGTTCCGCCAGCGCTTCCCAGCTGAAGCGCCAGCCCATGCGCATGACCATGAGGCCGACGACGATGGCGGCGATGGGATCCAGGAAACGCCAACCCATGAGGCTGCCCGCGATGCCGGCGGCGACGACCAGCGATGATGCCGCGTCCGCCCGCGCATGCCAGGCATTGGCGACCAGCATGGGCGAACGCAGCCGTTCACCGACGCGCAGCATGTAGCGGAACAGCAGCTCCTTGCCGACAATGGTGGCGACTGCCGTCCACAGCGCGATGCTGGCCACGGGCGGCAGATCGTCGAGATGCTGGAGGCGGCCGATCGCTGCATACAGAATGCCGCTGCCGGTGAGCAGCAGTACTACCCCTAGGGCCAGCGAGGCCAGCGTCTCGATGCGTTCATGACCATAGGGGTGATCTTCGTCGGCCGGGCTGCCGCTGTGCTTGTTGGCGACCAGCACCATGAAGTCGGCCAGCACATCGGCGAGGGAATGGAAGCCGTCGGCAACCAGACTTTGCGCATGCGCCAGCGCGCCGACAACGATCTGCAGCGTGGTCAGCAGCAGGTTGACGGCAATGCTGACCCAGGTCACACGACTCGCGGCACGCGAGCGTTCATCGGCACTGGTTGCAGACATGTTTTGCATTTGATCGGACGTCGTGTAGGAGTCGGGAACCAAGTGTTGCCGGGTCCGGACCAACATTGCGGGTTGCGGGCGGTGATCCTATTTATACTTCCGCCTGGACGGACAGGCCGTATTCTAGGCCACGATTAAGCGAGGAACGCCGATGGGACACATGACCGAATTGTTGAAGACGGCGCAGGCGCGCGCCAAGGAGTTGCATCTGCCCTATGCCGGCGCCCTGACACCCACGGAAGCCTGGGAGGTGTTGCAGCAGTCGCCGGGCGCTCGGCTCGTCGATGTGCGCACCCGCGCCGAGTGGGACTGGGTCGGCCGCGTGCCGAACGCTGTCGAGATCGAATGGCAAAGCTATCCCGGCAGCCAGCCGAATCCTCACTTCATCGAGCAACTCAAGCACGAGCTGCCGACCGAGGGCATCGTCATGTTCCTGTGTCGCAGCGGTGCCCGTTCGAGTGCTGCCGCCAAGGCTGCCAGTGAAGCCGGCTATGCGAGCAGCTACAACGTGCTGCACGGCTTCGAGGGTGACAAGGATGCGCACAACCACCGCAATAGCGTGAACGGCTGGCGCGCTGACGGGCTGCCATGGGTGCAGGGCTGACGCAAGGCGCCAGCCCTGACCGGGGCGCTGAAAGTCAGTTGCCGATGACGCCCTTGAGGCCGGTATAGATCGAGATTGCCGTGGTCCCGACGGCGGTGAGTGTGCCGCCGATGTCGTTGAGCTTCTTGGCCAGCGCCTCCACCTTCTCGGCGCTGTCCTTGCCCTTGGTGGCCGCCTGCACGATGCGTACCGCCAGGCCGCTGCCGTGCTTGCGGTTGAACAGCATGTCACCGATCAGCATGCCGGTGGCGAACGCAAAGCCGATACTGCCGGCATATTCGAGAAACTCGCGCAGTTCCTGCAGGTTGGTCGGCAGGATCGGCGTGTGGTCGACCAGGCTGATGGCACCGCTCATGCCGAGTACGGCAGTCACCGCCAGAACGAAGCCGGCGCCGAGCCAGGCGCCGAAATGAGCGGCCCCACCGCGCATCAGATAGAAGCCGAAAGGCAGCGGGATGAGAATCGACGCGATGCGCAGGTACAGCGTATTGATGTCGTAGACAATCGTCATCAGCACATGCGCGCCCAGCAGCAGGAGCAGCGGCGGCAGCCAGTAGCCGAGGAGCAGCCCGAGCAGCGAGCGATGATCCTTGCGTCGTTCCGGCGGAATGGCCGCCAGTTCTGCTTCCAGCGCGGCAATCCGCGCCGTCAGCGGAGCGACCTCCGGATGATCGGCCAGCTGTCTTTCGAGCAGGCTGACCTTCTCCAGCAGCGGTTTGTACAGATAAAGGTCGTGCGCGCAGTGCGGGCACGCCAGCGCCGCATCGTCGATCTTCGAGACGCAGTAGGGACACTGCATTACTTGGCGACCTTGAGCGTGATCACGCTGTTCGACTGGCGGCCTTCACTGTCGGTGACGCTAATGCTGATCTGGTGCTCGCCGGCGGGAACCACCGCGTCGTTGAGTTCGATACCGCTGTCGCTGACCGCAGGTTTGACGCGCTCGGTCAGCTCCACCGACGGCGACTTGAGATAGACTGCCTTGACGCTGGCCGGGTCGATCTTGGCGCCGCCGCGGGCCTCGAACGACACCTTCAGATTGAGCGGCGACTTGACCGCCTCATCGGGCGGAGGCGAGACCTGCTTGATGGCCGGGCCGCGTGTGATGCCGCGTGTGGCGAGGCTGCCGCTGGCGGCGGGCAGTTTGGCTTCGGCTTCCTTGATCAAGGTGACGGCGTGGGCGCTGCCGTAGGCCGACAGCATGACGACGACGAGCGATGCGGCAAGGCTTTTCTTCATTTGTATTCTCCCTGAAAACGATTAATCACCGACAACCACGAACGGTGCCCAAAATAACGGATGAGCGTAGGAAAAGCTGACACGGCCGGTTTTTTCGTCCGTGCTGCCCGGTCCGTCGATCAGGCCGAGCATGGCCTGACGCAGGGCTTCCGCCTTCGCCACGCCGCCGGCATTGACCTGACGCCGGAACAGGTCGGTCATCAGCTTGCGCGCGGCCACGGTTTCGACCGGCCAGTTCGACACCAGAATGGCGCGCGTGCCAGCATAGAAAAAGGCACGACCGAGACCGGATACGGCTTCAGCGCCTGAACCTTCGCCGGCGGCGGTGTTACAGGCGGACAGCACCACCCAGTCGGCGTTCAGCTTGAGCGTGAGGATCTTGTCCATGGTCAGAAGGCCGTCGCTGTCCGGGTCGGCGACCTCGGGCGAGGTCAGCGCCAGCGCCGGCTGGACCAGGCCGTCGAGTTCGCCGGGCACGAGGCCGTGCGTCGCAAACATGACCACGCGGCGGTTGGTGAGGTCGGTGTTCAGTACTGTGTGCACCGTCGCGCGCTTCTGCAGAAAGATGTCCTGCTTGGGGTCGGCCTGCAACACGCCGGCGATCTCGCGGATTTCCTGACTGGTGTCGGGCAGACGCGGCAGGATGCCGAGCTCGGCGCTGCTGACGTTCGCGGTTTGCGGCACGTTGCGCAGTTTGAGGCGGCCGCTGCCCCGTGTAGCCATGGCGGCTGGACCCGTTTCAGCCTGCGCCACCTTGTCGGCCTGTCTGGCCTGATCGGTATTGAACAGCGGGTCGCCAAAGCCGATGAAGGCGCGGCGCGTCTGTGCCGGTTCGGGCAGGCGGCGCAG
>DATMTO010000233.1:0-10948 GCA_035564055.1 Rhodocyclaceae bacterium
GCGGCACTGCCGGCAAGCAATGCGACTGGCTGTTGGTACAGGACCAACCCCGGCACACGCCCAAGGTGGACGATGGCTGGCGTCTGGTCTGGGAAGGCGGTCGCCCGAGCGATCGGGAAGAGCGCTACTACCTGTTCAGCCGCTGAAAATAAAAAGCCGGGCCAGTGCCCGGCTTTTTGTTGCCGCCTCGATCCTAAAGCTTCAGGAAATGCTCGCGGTAATACTTGAGTTCGTCGATCGACTCATACACGTCGGCCAGCGCCTCGTGCTTGCCGTGCTTGGTCAGGCCCTTGGCCAACTCCGGCTTCCAGCGCTTGACCAACTCCTTCAGCGTGGACACGTCGAGGTTGCGATAGTGGAAGTACTCTTCCAGCTTGGGCAGGTAACGAACCATGAAGCGGCGATCCTGGCCGATCGAGTTACCGCACATGGGCGAAGTGCGCGCCGGCACATGCTGCTTGATGAACTCCAGGCATTGCGCCTCAACATCGGCCTCGCTCAGGGTTGAGGCCTTTACTTTATCGATCAGGCCGGAACGTCCGTGGGTACCCTTGTTCCAGTCGTCCATGCCGTCCAGCACTTCATTACTCTGGTGCACCACCCACACCGGCCCCTCGGCGATGGTTTCGAGCTGGGAATTGGTGATCACCACCGCCAGTTCGATGATCTTGTCCTTTTCAGGCTCCAGGCCGGTCATTTCCATGTCCAGCCAGATGAGGGCGTTTTGATCTTGTGCCATAATTTTCAAGTGGTCTAAGCAGTTCGGAGGCCGCATTTTCTCACAGCCCGCCTTTTGCATCATTCACCGATGACACCCAGCGCCTTCGCCTCGCTCTTCCTGGTCTTCCTCGCGCTCAGCCTGTGCCTGCGCCTGTGGCTTGCCCTGCGCCAGATCCGGCACGTCGCAGCACATCGCGCCGCCGTGCCACCTGAATTTGTCGAGAAAATTTCGCTGCAGGAGCATCAGAAGGCCGCCGACTACAGCATCGCCAAGACGCGCCTCGGCATCAACAGCAGCATCGCGGAAACGGCGCTGCTGCTGGGCCTGACGCTGGGAGGCGGCGTGCAGGCGCTGTACAACTTCTGGGCGCAGTTTTTCGCCAACGGCGGTTACGCACATAGCCTCGCCCTGTTCGCCAGCCTGGCCGTCGCCAGCTTTCTCGTCGAACTGCCGTTCTCGCTGTATCGGACTTTCCGCATCGAAGCCGCCTTCGGTTTCAACAAGCTCACGCCGCAGCTGTGGCTGGCCGATCTGTTCAAGGGCACGGCGCTCGGCATCGCCATCGGCGCACCAGTGATCCTCGCCGTGCTGTGGCTGATGGGCGCCATGGGCGCGCACTGGTGGTTCTACGTGTGGCTGTTCTGGATGGGCTTCAACCTGTTGGTACTGCTGCTCTATCCGAGCGTAATCGCACCGCTGTTCAACAAGTTCTCGCCGCTTGAGGACGACAGCCTCAAGGCGCGCATCGAAGGCCTGCTCAAGCGCTGCGGGTTTACTTCGGCCGGTCTGTTCGTGATGGACGGTTCCCGCCGCTCGGCGCACGGTAACGCCTATTTCACCGGCTTTGGCGCCGCCAAGCGCATCGTCTTCTTCGACACCCTGATCGAGCGCCTGTCGCCGCCCGAGGTGGAAGCGGTCCTCGCCCACGAGCTCGGTCATTACAAGCACGGCCATATCAAAAAGCGTATCGCCATGCTGGCGATCATCAGCCTGGCTTTCCTGTGGCTACTCGGCCAGCTCATCGCCGCGCCCTGGTTCTATGCCGGTCTCGGCATGCCTTACCAAGGCACGGCAGTTGCACTGATCCTGTTCTCGCTGGCCCTGCCGGTCTTCACCTTTCCGCTTGGCCCACTCAGTTCGGCGCTGTCGCGCAAGCATGAATACGAGGCCGACGCCTACGCTGCAACGCAGACTCAAGCAACAGATCTGGTCACCGCGCTGGTCAAGCTCTATCGCGACAATGCTTCCACGCTGACGCCGGACCCGCTGCATTCGCTCTACTACGACTCACACCCGCCGGCCTCGGCCCGTATCGCGCAACTGACCAAAATGAGACAAGGAGCCCACGCATGAGCGACTTGAGTGCAAAGAAGTGCAAGCCCTGCGAAGGTAGTGTCAAGCCGCTTGCAGCAGCGGAGGCGCAGACGCTGCTTCAGCAACTCGACGACTGGAAAGTCGAGCACGGCGTGCTACTGAAGCAGTTCAAGTTCAGGAACTACCACGAGACCATGGCCTTCGTGAATGCTACCGCGTGGATCTCGCACCGCGAAGATCACCATCCCGATCTCGCCGTCGGCTACAACGCCTGTACCGTCAGCTACGTCACGCATGCCATCGGCGGCCTGTCCGATAACGACTTCATCTGCGCGGCCAAAATCGACGCACTCTTCAAACTTTGAAAAACACGGCTGAAGGAATCGTCCGAGCCGCTTTCGGGCGGCATTATGAAGTTGAACTTCCCGATGGCCAGTTGATCACTGGTTTTCCGCGCGGCAAGAAAAGTCCTTACGCCTGCGGCGATCGCGTCGCACTCGAAATCGCCAGCGCCGACCAGGCCCAGATCACCAAGCACCTGCCGCGCACCTCGCTGCTGTATCGCAGCGACGCCTATCGCGAAAAGCTGATCGCGGCCAATGCCACGCAAGTCGTGCTGGTCGTCGCCACCGAGCCTTCCTTCACCGACGAACTGCTGACGCGCACCCTGGTCGCCGCCGAAGTCGAAGGCCTGCGCACCCTGATCGTGCTCAACAAGTGCGACCTCGCCGCGCAGCTCGAACATGCACGCGAACGCCTCGCCGTCCTGGCAAAGCTCGGCTATCGTGTCATCGAGCTGTCGGCACGCAATGACGCCAGTGCGTTATTTCCCTACCTCGCCGGCGAAATCAGCGTGCTGGTGGGACAAAGCGGCATGGGCAAGTCCACCCTGACCAACGCGCTGATCCCGGAGGCACAGGCGGCAACGCGCGAGATTTCGGCAGCGCTGGATTCAGGCAAACATACGACCACGCACGCACGCCTGTACGAGCTGCCGCAGGACAAGGCCCCAGGCGGCAAGCTGATCGACTGCCCCGGCCTGCAGGAGTTCGGACTCTCGCATCTCAGCTTCGGCCAGATCGAGGAAGGCTTCGTCGACTTCCGCCCCTACAGCGGCAACTGCCGTTTCCGCGACTGCCGCCACCAAAACGAACCCGACTGCGCCATCAAGGCGGCAGTAGACAGTGGCGCCATCGACCTGCGGCGCTACGAGCAGTTCCAGCGCATCGTCAGCGCCGCCTGCTGAAATGAAAAAGGCCTTCGCGAGAAGGCCTTTTTCATGATCGCAATCGAATTTACTTCTTCAGCGAATCACGGATCTCGCGCAGCAGCACGATGTCTTCCGGCGTGGGCGGCGGCGCTTCCGGGGCGGCCGGCGCTTCGCGCTTGAGGCGGTTGATCTGCTTGATCATGATGAAGATGATGAAGGCCAGAATCGCGAAGTTGAACGCGATCGTCAGAAAATTGCCGTAGGCGATGACCGGTACGCCGGCCTTCTTGACCTCGGCGAGGACACGCGGAACGCCGGCTGGAATATCCTGCAGCGCAATGAAGTAGTTGCTGAAATCCAGTCCGCCGACGACACGTCCGACGATGGGCATGATCAGATCATCCACCACCGAGCCGACGATCTTGCCGAAGGCCCCACCAATGATCACGCCAACCGCGAGATCGATGACGTTGCCCTTGATGGCAAACTCCTTAAATTCGGAAATGATGCTCATGAGCCTCTCCAATCGATGATGTGTGCAATGCCCTATCCTATCGGATCGGTAGTAGCAATCTTAAGCCGGGATACCGCTAGAATACGGGGCTGTTTCCTCGTTCAGCCGATTACGGCCCACCATGTCCTTCATCAAGTCCTTCGTCACCAAGCACATCCACGCTGCGGCAGCCAGCCGCCCCACTGGCATGGAAGCGATTGCGGTCTTCTTCTATGGCGAAACGCCCGCACCTGAAGTGATCAGCACAGTGGCCAGTCAGGCGCACGGCGCCGATGCAGTCATCAGTACCGAGGACGAGAAGATTCGCGTCAAGTTGGTCTGGCCAGATGTGCATACTGTGGTCACGATCGATCCGACTTGGGACAAGGTTGCGCACATGCAAGGCATGCGAGGCTGGACGGAGCGCTTTCCCGCCAAGGTTCGCGAGCTAGGTGAAGTGCGCGCACTCATCGACTCCTTTGAGCAGGTTAGCGCCTGCTATGGCACCGTGACGCGACCGGGTCTAGACCCTGACAACAAGGTCGTGAGCCTGCTCAAATCGCTGACCGCGCAAGGCGGCGGCTTCTTCTTCTCGCGTAACTCCTTCTACGGTACCGACGGCCTGCGCATCACCGGCTTTGACGAAGACCCGGTCTGGCTCGGCAAGCCGCCGGTCTGAGCAGTCCCTAGGCCTTGGGTAGCGGCAGCGCGGTGCGATCCACCACGCGGCGCAGCACGAAGCTGGAGTGCACGCCGGTGACGCCCGGAATGCGGTTGATGCGCTCCAACAGCAAGCTCTGATAGGCGTCCATGTCCGGCACCACCGCCTTCAACTGGTAGTCGGCCGATTGCCCCGTTACCAGCAGGCACTCGAGCACTTCCGGAATCTCGCGGATCGCGGTCTCAAAGTGTTCGAAGCGCTCCGGTGTATGCTGGTCCATCGAAATGTAGATCAGCGCCATTAACGTCAGCCCGAGGGGCTTGGCATCGAGGATGGCCCGATAACCACTGATCAGGCCGCTCTCCTCCAGCGCACGCACGCGGCGCAGGCAGGGCGCTGGCGACAGGCCGATGCGCTCGGCCAGGTCCTGATTACTGATGCGCCCATCTTCCTGAAGGATTTCAAGGATTTGTCTGTCGAAGCGATCCATACGCTGGCTCAATTGGATTTTTATTTCAATAAATATTGAATTTACGCAATTAAATTCCAAAAATCAAGCCAAACAAGGCATTAACGCAAGCACATTTCGCGGCAAGGTGGCTATGATTCATGCATACCGAATCACCCCGGAGCCGCATTATGTTGAAGAACCCGCACGGCAAATACTTGCCCTTCAAGCCCGTCAATCTGCCTGACCGCCAATGGCCGAACAAGGTCATCACCGCGCCGCCGATCTGGATGAGCACCGATCTGCGCGATGGCAATCAGGCGCTGTTCGAGCCGATGGACGGCGAGAAGAAGATGCGCATGTTCAAGCTGCTGTGCCAGATCGGTCTCAAGGAAATCGAGGCGGGCTTCCCCTCGGCTTCGCAGACCGAGTTCGACTTCTTCCGCACGCTGATCGAAGGCAAGCACATTCCCGACGACGTCACCATCGAGGCGCTGACGCAAGCGCGCGAACCGCTGATCCGCCGTACCGTCGAAGCGATGATCGGCTGCAAGCGCGGCATCGTGCACGTCTATAACGCCACCTCCGACCAGTTCCGCGAAGTCGTGTTCAACACCACGCGCGATGAAGTCAAGGCGATGGCGGTCAATGCCGTCAAGCTGATCAAGGAGCTCACGGCCCAACATCCGGAAACCGAGTGGGTGCTGCAATACAGCGCCGAGACCTTCAGCGATACCGATCTCGACTTCGCCAAGGAAGTCGTGGATGCCGTTACCGCAGCCTGGGGTGCCACGCCGGACAACAAGGTCATCATCAACTTGCCCGCCTCGGTCGAAGTCGCCACGCCCAATATCTACGCTGACAAGGTTGAGTGGATGCACCGCAACCTCGCCCGTCGTGACAGCATCATCCTCAGCCTGCACCCGCACAACGACCGCGGCACCGCCGTCGCTGCCGCCGAGCTTGGCGTCATGGCCGGCGCCGATCGCGTCGAGGGGTGCCTGTTCGGCAATGGGGAGCGTACCGGCAACGTCGATCTGGTCACATTGGGCCTGAACCTCTACACGCAAGGGATTCATCCGAACCTCGACTTCTCCGACATCAACACCATCGCGCGCGTTGCCGAGCACTGCACCCAGCTGCCCGTGCACCCGCGTCACCCCTGGGTCGGCGACCTCGTCTACACCGCCTTCTCCGGCTCGCACCAGGACGCGATCAAGAAGGGCTTCGCTTTGCAGAAGCCGGATGCCAAGTGGAACGTGCCCTATATGCCGATGGACCCGGCCGACGTCGGCCGCAGCTACGACTCGGTGATCCGCGTGAACAGCCAGAGCGGCAAGGGCGGCATCGCCTACCTGCTCGAAACCGAATACGGCGTCGTCATGTCGCGCCGCCTGCAGGTCGAATTCTCGCGCGTCGTGCAGGAACACACCGACCGTTTCGGCGGCGAAGTCAGTGCTGCCGACATCTGGAAGTTGTTCTCTGAAACCTATCTCGACACCGTGGCACCGGTGCGCTATGTCGAACATCATCTGTTTGAAAACGCTGGCGACGCCAGCAAGCAACAGGGCATCAAGCTGGTCGTCGAGCACAAGGGCGTGAAGCACGTGCTGAACGGTGAAGGCAACGGCCCCATCGATGCCGCCGCCCACGCGCTGCAGCAGATTGGCGTCAATCTCAAGGTGCGCAGCTATGAAGAGCGCTCCATGAGCAGCAGCAACGACGGCGGCGACGCACGCGCCTGCGCCATGATGGAAGTCGCGACGAATCATTCAACCCATGCCGGCGACACCCGCGAATGCTTCGGCGTCGGCATCGACGGCAATATCGTCACCGCCTCGATCAAGGCCCTGATCAGCAGCGCCAACCGGGTGGCGGCACATGCGGCGGAGAGCAAGGCGGCCTGATCAACCACCGTGCCTTCGTCAAAACGGCCGCTCTATGCGGCCGTTTTATTTGGCGGTCAGCGCAGATAGTGCAACCCGCTGGCGTCCATCCGTGTCGAAATTTTCCGGAGCCAGCCAACGCTCGAAGGCCGCACGTAAAGCGGGCCATTCGCTGTCAATGATCGAAAACCATGCGGTGTCGCGGTTACGACCCTTGATCACGCGCGCTTGCCGGAAAACACCTTCGAACTGAAAGCCCAAGCGCTCGGCAGCGGCGCGTGAAGCTGCGTTCAGGGCATCGCATTTCCATTCGTAGCGACGGTAGCCAAGCTCAAAGGCATTTTGCATCATCAGGTACATGGCTTCTGTTGCCATGGCCGTCTGCCTCATCGCCGCCGAGAAATACAGGTGCCCGACCTCGATGCAACCGGCCGCCGGCTCGATGCGTAGATAGGCGCACACGCCCAGCGCGTGTCCTTGCTTCAGATCGACGATAGCGAAAAACAGCGGATCGGCTTCGCGCTCCCGTATGGCGAGCCAGTCGACATAAGCAGCCCGGGATTCGAATGGCCCGTAGGGTAGATAAGTCCAGCTGGCCCCAGCGTCGACGCTCGACGCCGCCCAAAGGTCGGCACTATGTCGCTGCGCCGACAAGGGTTCGAGTCGGCAATAGCGTCCTTGCATAGCCTCCCGTACCGGCGATGGTGGCGCCTGCCAGTCAGGCAGGGCCTCACCGACGTCCTGGCCGAGCGGGTTGACCGGCATCAGTTCAACGCCCGATCCACGATCTCATACACATCGCGCGACAGTCCCTTGTGATTACGCACTGATTCCAGCGCCCGCATTGCATGCTGCTGACGCACAGCGTCGAACTTCTTCCAACGGTCGAAGCAGCGGGCGATGCGTGAGGCGACCTGCGGATTGATCGCGTCGAGCTTGAGAATCTGTTCGGCGATGAAGCGATAGCCGGAACCGTCGGCGGCGTGGAAGCGGGCATGATTGGCGCCAAAGGCACGGATCAGGGAGTAAACCTTGTTGGGATTCCTGATGTCGAAGCTCGGATGTTGCGTAAGGGCCTCGACCTCCGACAGTGCGTTGGGCAGGCGGCTTTGCGCCTGCACCAAGAGCCACTTGTCGACCACCAGCGCCTCGTGCTGCCACTGATCGTGGAAAGCGTCCAGCGCCTGCTGGCGCTCGGGCGTGTCATTCATGCACAGCACCGACAAGGCCGCGTACTGGTCGGTCATATTGTCGGTGGTCTTGAATTGCGCCAGCGCCTGCGCACGAACCTCGGGAGTATTTAGTTCAGCCAGATAGCCGAGGCAGAGATTGCGCAGGGCGCGACGACCGGCTTCCTCCGTCGTCGGCGTGAACGGTCCGCTCGGCACGGTCTTGTAGATCAGTGTTTCGAGCGCGGTCTTCTGGTTCTCGGCGATAAAGCGGCGCAGGCCGTTGCGGGCCGCATGCAGCGCATCCGGGTCGACCACGTCAAGCTGTTCGGCCAGCGTGGCCTCGCTCGGCAAACTCAGCAGCTCGGCGGTGAAGGCCCAGTCCGGCTTGCCCGATGCGGGATTCTTGCTCATGGTCTGCTCGACGATCCAGGTAATGGCATCGCCAAAAGATTGCGGCCAGGCAGGCACACCACCGGCCGAGAGCGTCCGGGTCGCATCGAGGATCAGCTTGCCGGCCAGACGTTGTCCCGCCTCCCAGCGATTGAAGGCATCGCTGTCGTAGGCCATCAGATGGGTGAGTTCTTCATTCGTGTAGTCGAAGTCGAGTACCACCGGCGCCGAAAAACCGCGTAGCAGCGAGGGCACGGGCTTGTGATCGATGCCTTCGAACACAAAGGTCTGCTCGGGCTCGGTCAGTTTGAGCACGCTCGTCGTGACGTACTTGCCATGCTCGTCCAGCAGCGGCAGATCGGCGCCTTCCGGCCCGACCAGACCGAGGGCGACCGGGATCAAATAGGGTTGCTTGACCGGCTGGCCGGGCGATGGCGCGCAGCTTTGCTTGAGGGTCAGCGTGTAGCGCGCATTGGCGGCATCGTAACTGCCGCACGCAACGACGTGCGGCGTGCCGGCCTGCTCGTACCAGCGCAGGAACTGCGGGGTGAGCGGACTGTTGCCAACGCCGCCGGAAGCATCGCGCATCGCCGCAAAGAAATCCTCGCAGGTCACGGCCTGCCCATCGTGGCGGGCAAAGTAAAGATCCATGCCCTTGCGGAACGTCTCCTTGCCAATCAGCGTCTGCATCATGGCGATGACCTGGGCGCCCTTCTCGTACACAGTGGCGGTGTAGAAGTTATTAATCTCCACATACGACGACGGCCGCACCGGATGCGCCATGGGGCCGGCATCCTCGGGAAATTGGGCAGCACGCAACATGCGCACTTCCTGGATGTGCGTGACGTTGCGGTTGTGTACATCCTTGCCGAAGCTCTGGTCGCGGAAGACAGTCAGCCCTTCCTTGAGTGAGAGCTGGAACCAGTCGCGACAGGTGACGCGGTTACCGGTCCAATTGTGGAAATACTCGTGCGCGACGACGCGGTCGATGTTCACGTAGTCGGTGTCGGTCGCCACATCGGGGCGCGCCAACACGTACTTGGTGTTGAAGATATTGAGACCCTTGTTCTCCATTGCGCCCATGTTGAAGTCGCCGACCGCCGCGATCATGTAGTAATCGAGATCGCACTCCAGACCGTAGGTCTCTTCGTCCCACTGCATCGATTTCTTCAGCGCTTCCATGGCATGCGGGCACTGGTCGAGCTTGCCCGGCTCCACGTAGATGGCGAGGTTCACAGTGCGGCCGGAACGGGTGATGTAGACATCGCGGAGCACATCGAGTCGCGCCGCGACGATGGCGAACAGATAGCAGGGCTTGGGAAACGGGTCTTCCCATTTTGCCCAGTGACGATGCTTGACCTCGTCGCCCTCCTCCTGACCGCTGCCAACCGGATTGCCATTGGCCAACAGCACCGGCAGCTTTTCCTTGTCCGCATGCAGGGTGACGGTGTACTTCGCCATCACATCGGGCCGATCCTGGAACCAGGTGATGCGGCGGAAGCCCTGCGCCTCGCACTGGGTGAAGTAGCCGTCCTTGGAGCGATACAGGCCGGACAGGCGGGTGTTGGCGTCCGGGTCGATGCTGACCACCGTTTCGAGCGTGAAGCGTTCGGGCAGATTCGCCAGGGTCAGCGTAGTCTCGGTCTGCGCATACTCGTGCGGTAGCAGCGCCACGCCGTCCACGGCGACGCTCAGGGTTTCGAGATCCTCGCCGTCGAGCACCAGCGGCGCGTTCGCCAGCGCCGCCTGCGGATTGCGGCGCAGCGTCATGATGGTCGTAACAATGGCGCTGGCGGGCTGGAAGTCCACATCGACATCCACCGTGTCGACGAGGAATGGCGGCGGCGTGTAGTCCTTGAGAAGGATGGTCTGCGGGGTTTCGGTTTTCATGGCGGGCATCAGCTGACTTGGACAATTCGCCAGGCGCCTGCGGCGCACGGCGAAAATGGAAAGAAATGCGGGGACGGCAACCGGTGGGCAGATTGCCTGCGGCTGACAATACAGCAGGCGGCAATAGCCGCCTCATGACGAGAATTATATGCCTGCGCGCAAGACGAGATGCGGCGCTATCTGGGTCGCGTGCAGGCGGCATCCTTGAAGGGGCCGGCGAAGCGCTTCCAGCCCTCCCCTGGGGAGGTCTGCGCGCACACCAGACGCCCGTCAATGCGACTTTCCCAGCGGTACCAGCCAGCATTGCCGGCCCAGGCCGGCACGGCAAGCAAGACCAGCAGGGTGAACAAAAGCTTCGACTTCATTCAGGCTCCTTCGGCACAAGCGGCATCGAAGCGCCCGGTGAGGGCACGCGCTTGTAAGACCTCGACCAGCAGTTCGCGTTCCCGCAACTTGACCCGTGCAGCCAGCGTCTCGACCGTATCACCGGCAAGCACGGGCACGCGCGCCTGGGCGATCACCGGCCCGCTGTCGTAGTCGCCTTCGACGAAATGCACGCTGGCACCGGACTCTGCTTCACCCGCAGCCAGCACGGCGGCATGCACATGCCGGTCATACATGCCCTGCCCGCCGTACTTTGGCAGCAGCGACGGATGCACGTTGAGCATGCGCCGCCGAAAGGCCGCCATGATCTGCGGGCCGAGCCGTTTCATGTAGCCGGCTGTTACCACCACGTCGGGCCGCGCATCCAGCAAGGCCGCCG
>DATMTO010000234.1:0-8506 GCA_035564055.1 Rhodocyclaceae bacterium
GCACCCGCGGGTGCCGTTTTTATTGGCGGCTCTAGCGCAGCCAGCCCTTTTTCCGGAAATACCACAGCGGCAAGCCGACCGAGACGATCATCACGCCGATGGCGAAGGGATAACCGTATTCCCAGTTCAGTTCCGGCATGGCCTGGAAGTTCATGCCGTAGATGCTGGCGATCAGCGTTGGTGGCAGCAGGGCGACCGAGGCCACCGAGAAGATCTTGATGATCTTGTTCTGGTTGATGTTGATGAAGCCGACCGTGGCGTCCATCAGGAAGTTGATCTTCCCGAAGATGAAGGCGGTGTGGCCGTCCAGCGATTCGATGTCGCGCAGGATCTGGCGCGCATCCTCATGCTGGTCTGGCGCCAGGATACGGCCGCGCATCAGGAAGGAGAGCGCCCGGCGCGTATCCAGCACATTGCGGCGGATGCGCCCGTTCAGGTCTTCTTCCTTGGCAATATCGGCGAGGATCACAGCCGCCACATCGTCGGTTACGTCAGGCGACAACACCTTCTTGCCGACCTCTTCTAGCTCGGCATAGACGTCTTCGAGCGCATCGGCGGAGTATTCGACGTCGGCAGCATAAAGGTCAAGCAGCACGTCGCGGCCTTCCGACACATAGCCGGGCTGGATGCGCGCGCGCAGACGCTGCAGACGAAACACAGGCAGTTCCTCGCCGCGGACCGAGAACAAAATGTTCTGGTGGATGATGAAGGCCACCGGCACATTGCGTGACTCGCCTTCGCGGTCGAGCAGGAAGTCCGAGTGCAGGTGTACTTCGCCGTTTTCCTCGATGTAGAAACGCGCCGACTCTTCCAGGTCGGTGAGGTCGTCGGTTTCCGGCAGGACCAGGCCGAAGATTTCCTCCACCCATTGGCGTTCGAGTTCGCTCGGCGCGATCAGGTCCACCCAGATGGGCTTGGTGGAGGCCAGGTCGCTGCGATTCTCGACAGGAATCTGGCGCAGGCGGCCGTTGTTCAGTTCAAAGGCGTTGAGCATGATGGGTCGACGCTGGTAGGGGTGGCTGCCGGCGAGGGTTTCGCGCACGGCTTCCGAGAGTTCGTTCAATACTTCCTCGCCGCGTTCGGGACCGATCAGTTCCCATACCAGCAGGCCATCGTCCTGCGGCAGCGCTTCGAGGATACGGGCAATACGTGCCGAGGACATCAGTCCCAGGCGGTGCTTCAGTTCGTTCAGATGCTGCTTGTGGACCAGGTTCTCCACCAGTTCATGGCGCGGCATGTCCTGGCGATGCACCAGGCTTTCGACCCGTTTCTGCCGGGCGAGCACTTCCTGTACCTCGCGCAGATCGAGCTGCAGCGTGGCGGGATCGTCTTCGGCAGGTGTGACGGGCGTATCGCTCATGGCCTTCCTAGTCTCTGCGGGCGCCATTGTAGGCGATTGGCGCTTATTCCCCTAGCCTTGTTTGCAGGGTTGCGTAAGCGCTTGTTGCTTGTCAGACAGCTGTCAGCGACGCGGGGTGAAAAGATTGGCCAGTGCCCGCAGCATGATCTGCAAATCGAGGCGTAGCGACCAGTGCCGCAAATATTCAAGATCGTGGCTGACGCGTGCCTTCATGTGGTCGAGCGACTTCTCGCCACCGCGCACGCCATTGATCTGGGCCCAGCCGGTGATGCCGCTGCGGACGCGATGACGGACCAGATGACCTTTGACGATGCGGCGATAAATCTCATTGTGTGCTTTGGCATGCGGGCGCGGTCCGACCAGGCTGAGGCGGCCCTGGATGACGTTGACCAGGCGCGGCAGTTTTTCGATCTGGGTGCGGCGCAGGAGGCGGCCGAGCTTATTGTTGGGCGGGGCCTTGTCGCCGAGCTCGGTTTCCTGCGGCCCCGGCTCGGTGGCGCGCAAGGCATAGAGCAGAATTTCGCGACCGTCGAGGCCAAAGCGATGCTGCACGACAAAGGCCGGTCCGCGCGACACCAGCTTAACGGCGATGCCGGCAACAGCCAGTACGGGCAGCACCAGCACCAGTAGCAGCGAGGCCAGCACGATGTCGAGCAGCCGTTTGCAAACACCGGCCAGGCTGGCAAATGGCGATTCGAGCATGGCGACCACCGGCGCATCGCCAACGACGTCGCACCAGCCGCGTAGCAGATCGGCGACCAGCGCATCGGGGACGTAATAGACCTGCGTGTCGGTATGGCGGAGATTTTCCAGAACCGTGCCGATGCGTGACTGGGCTGACAGGGGCAGGGTGATGTAGACGACATTGGCGTTGCCGGCGGCAATATAGGCCGGCAGATCGGTGAGCGGGCCGAGAATGGGCAGCTCCTGATCGATGCGTTCGCCGTGGCGGTCGTCGAAGAAACCCATGACCCGGGTCGCACCGTAAGGGTTGTTGCGCAGCTGCTCGCCTAGTCGCGAGCCGACGTCGCCAGCACCGGCAATCACCGCCACGCGGCTGCTGCCGTCGAGGTCGATGAGCATGGGGGCGAGGCAGCGCAGCAGCGCATGCAGGCCGAGCTGCATCAGCGGGGCCAGCCACAGCCAGCTGCGCAGGACCACGGACTCAAGAATGGGCGGAGCGCCGGTCAGGAAGGACAGGATCTGGCTGCCGCCGATGAGTACCAGGGCCAGCACCAGCCAGCCCGCCAGGATGCTGCGGATGACGGCGACGAAAGGGATACGCAGATAGGCGGGTGCCGGATAGGTCAGGATCAGCAACAGCGCCGACAGCCACCACCAGTGCATCTCCGACTGCAGACCCGCATGCAGCACCAGCAGCCAGAGTGTGCCGATGATGGCGACCGGATCCAGCAGCGCTTCGGCGGACGAGAGGGGATGCCGCCACGAGAGCGACATGCCGAGCATGCGGCGCAGGACTGCGGTGCGGTAGGCCGGCAGGTCGGACAGCGAGGTATCGGGAGTGGCGTTCATCGGGGCGATGATACCGCGGGCTTATTGCGGCACGGTGGCGTAGTACATACGGCCGAGGATGAGCTGGGTACGGCCATTGAGATAGGGCGAATAGGGATTTTTCTCGAAGCGCCGCGGCGCCGGCAGCATGACGGCCAGTCGCGCTGCCTGCTCCGGTCCGAGGCGGGCTGCAGTGGTGCCGAAATAGCGCTTGGCGGCGGCTTCGGCGCCGAATACGCCTTCGCCCCATTCGACCACATTGAGATAGACCTCAAGGATGCGGCGTTTATCCCAAAGCGTCTCAAGCATCAGTGTGATGACGGCCTCCTGCGCCTTGCGCCAGGGCGTCTTGCTGGCCGACAGGAACAGGTTCTTGGCGAGTTGCTGCGAGATGGTCGAACCGCCGGCAACGATGCGGCCCTTCTTCTCATTTTTTTCCATCGCCTTCTGGATGCCTTCCCAGTCGAAGCCTTCATGGTCGATGAACTTGTCGTCCTCGGCGGCGACGACGGCGCGCTTCAGGTTTACTGAAATCTTTTCGTACGGTTGCCACTGATGCTTCAGTTCGTACCCCGAATTCTTTTCGCGCAGCTCTTCGATGCGCAACTCCATGAAGCTAGTCATGCCAGGCGTGACGAAGCGCCACCAGGCAACCCAGCCCAGATACCAGAGCTGCATCAACAGCACAACCAGGACCAGCAGCGCAAGGCCGCGTTTGGTCCAGCGCCAGAATCCACCGATCAGCAGCTTCATCCGATGCGCAATGCTTGCATGACCGGGGCCGTTTCGGGCCGTACGCCACGCCAGATGCTGAAGGATTCGGCCGCCTGCTCGACCAGCATACCGAGGCCGTCGGCGACTTGTGCGCCGGCTGCCTGTGCCTGCCGCATGAACGGCGTTTCGCGACCGTAGACCATGTCGTAGGCCAGGGCACGCTCGGCAAACAGGTCTGCCGGCAGGTCCAGCGGCATGTCCGACAGCCCGGCCGAGGTGGCATTGATGACGACGTCGAATTGGCGCCCGGTGAGGCTGTCGAAACCGCCGCCGCTCAGATGCCCGGGCGGACCATTCACGTCGGAAGGCAGGGCGTTGAATTCATCCACGAGCGCGGTGGCCTTGGCTGCCGTACGGTTAGCGATGTACAACTGCGCCGGGCCCTCCAGCAGCAGCTGCAGGATCACCCCGCGCGCCGCGCCGCCGGCGCCGAGCAGCAGGACGCGTTTGGCGTTGAGACTGCGGCAGAGGTTGGCGGTGATGTCGCGGACTAGCCCGGCGCCGTCGGTGTTGTCACCGAAGATGGCGCCGCTGGCATCGAAGCGCAGGGTATTCACGGCACCCGCGGCGGCAGCGCGCGCACTGAGTTGCGTGGCGAGGCGGAAGGCCTCTTCCTTGAAGGGCACGGTGATGTTTGCGCCGCGACCGCCGGCCGTTACGAATTCGCGCACGGTCTGCACGAAGCCGTCGAGCGGCGCCTGCAGGGTGTCGTAGCGGATGTCCTGCCCGGTCTGGGCTGCGAACAGCGCGTGAATGCGCGGCGACTTACTGTGCGCGACAGGGTTGCCGATGACGACGTAACGATCAGGAGTCGAGCTGCTCATTACTTGGTTTGCAGATGGTCGCTATTGGTGAAACTCCAGGTGCGTGTGATCACCAACTCATCGTACTCGCGCCGGATCGATTCAGGAAATACGGCATACGGAGCGGCCATGCGCACGATACGCTGGGCCGCTTCGTCCAGCTCCTTGTGGCCGGAGGAGCGGATCAGCTCGACGTTGCTGAGGGTGCCGTCGCTGCGCACGGTCAGGGTCAGGACGAGGTTGCCGTAGAGGCGGCCCCGGGCCGCTTCCGGATAGTTGAGGTTGCCGATGCGTTCGACCTTCTGGCGCCAGTCCTCAATGTACTGCGCATAGCGCAGCTCCTCGGTACGCGCACCGATAAACTTCTTGCGCGGCATCTTGTTGTAAGCGTCGACGTTCTGCGAAATCTGCCCTTCGAGTCGGGCGATGGCCATGGCGCTGCTGGCGAGGTCGGCGCCGCTGAGCGGCTGCACCGCCTGCGGCTGCGGGTCGCGTGTGCTGCGCTCATTGCTCACGGTTTTCTTGCTCTTGGCCTGTGTCATCAGCTGACGCTGGATGTTTTCGAGCTCGGCGACCCGGCGTTGTGCATTGACCAGACTGTCCCCGTCCTGCGTGTTGTGCGAAGGTGGCAAGGGCGTGCTGGCAATGCGGTTTTGCTCGGTATTGCCGCCGCCGTCGAGATTGGCCTGGGCGCGCGCCTGCGCATCGCTCGGCTTGCGTGCGCTACGGCTATTGACGAGGATGACATCGAGCGCCCGTTCGCTGGCCTTGCTGATGGCCTCCGGCAGCTTGAAGTGCAGGCTGAGCAGGACCGCATGCAGCCCTAGCGAAATGGCAATCGCCAGGGTCAGCGTGCGGGAGTTCGACGGACGAGCCATGTCGGCGGGGAGCGCAGGATTCATTGCCTGAAATTTTACCCTTCGCCGGCACCGCCCCCCAAAGCGCTAGCAGAGCCCTCATTCCCCGCCAATTCGGGGCTCGGCTCGGCGGCCAGCGCGTTGGTCTCGGTGACTTCCTCGGCCCCGATCAGCGCGGTTTCATCCTCTTCCGCCGTTTCGATTTCACCATGTTCGGCCAGCGTGCTGCGGTAGATGGCGTGGATGTCGGCGTCGAGCAGATCGATACGGCCGATCTCCAGTTCGACGCGTGCGCCACGATCCAGCGCCGGCAAGGAGTTCACGCGCAGAACCAGGGGCAAGGCTTCGAGGCGCACCAGGCTTTCGCGCAGCACTACGGCATTGACGCTGGTACTTTGTGCCTGCACCAGCCAGCGCAGGCACCAGTAGCGCTCCATGCCGCGCTGGAATTCGGCGTAGGCGGCGTAGGTCAGTTCGAAGTCGCGCAGGGCAGCGAGAAACTCCGGGTCCTTCGCCGTATAGCGTGGCGTTTCTCCGCGCAGCCACGCGATCAGCTGCCACTGATTGATCAGGTCGATGTAGCGGCGCAGCGGTGAGCTGGCCCAGGCATAACAATCGACGCCGAGGCCGTCGTGCGGCGCCGCGACAGTGGTCATGCGTACCTTACCCGCGCTTTGCGCGCGATACAGCGCGGCAACACCGGCATCGCGCAGGGCCGCACCCCAACCCGAGTTGGCGGCGATCATCATTTCCGCCACCAGCATGTCGAGCGGGCTGCCGCGCGGTCGTTCGTCGAGGCTGACCCAACCCTTGCCATCAACGCCGTCGCGTTCCCAGTCGATGCGATAGTTGTAATCCTTCTGCGCACGATTGGCCGAAGGCTTGCCGCGGCCGGCTTCCATCACCGTGGCGAGTTGCCACAGCAGGAACAGTTCGTCGCGATAGGGAAAGTCGGCAAGGCCGCTCTTGTCGCCAGCGGCCAGCGTCTCGTCGTTGAAGACCGGCTCGATGTCGTGATGACGGAGATTGGCGGCAACATGGATGCGCTCGAGCTTCGATTCCTGCCCCTCAACGCGCAGATCGGCCGCTACATCAAGATAGAGCGACAGCGTAGGGCAGATGCGACCGGCGGCGAGCGTGTATGCCTCGACCACCGCGTCCGGCAGCATGGTGATTTTGTGCCCGGGCATGTACACGGTGGAGAGCCGTTCGCGCGCGATGGCGCCGAGTGCGGTCTCGGGCGTGATGGCGAGGCCGGGTGCAGCGATGTGGATGCCGACGCGCCAGCCGCCTTGGGGGCGAGGGGTGACCGATAGGGCGTCATCAATCTCGGTCGTCTGCGCATCGTCAATGCTGAAGGCCTGCGCTGGCGACAGCGGCAGCTCGGCGTAGTCACTCGGCGCAAACTCATGTGTCGGGAAGTCCGTCCCCTTGGCGAAGTATTCGAACAGGAAGCGGCCCAGATGGTAATCGTGGCTGCTGGCAAAGGCGCCGCAGCGCGCCAGCAGTTTCGGCGACGACAGATGTGTTTCCGCGCACGCGGCTTCGAGTGCCTTGGTTTCGAGGCGATTGCGGTCGGGCTTGTAGAGCAGTTGTTGCAGGATCGGCGCAAATTCCGGCGGCAGCGTTCCGGCCATCAGCTCGCCGCTCATGCGTTCGACCTGTTCCGCTTGCAGGCGCTTCTTCTCCAATCCTGCCAGCGCAGCCTGCAGGATCTCCGGCGGCGCCTTGCGATAGCGCCCTTTACCTTTGCGGTGGAAATACATCGGCGCCGAATGCAGGCGCATCAGCACGCCAGCAGATTCGACCGGGCCGGGCTTGTCGCCCTGATATTCGGCGGCGAGTTCCTCGAAGGCGAATTCAGTGTCGCCGCAGACTTCCCACAGGAAGGCGACGTCGATCTCCTCGGCCGCCTTTTCGGCGCGCTGCATCAGCTCGGCGGGGTTGGGCGAGGCGAAGCGCAGCAGCACGTTGGCGCTCTTGACCTTGCTGCGCTTGCCGGTGGGCAACTCGATCTGGAGCGAGGTGTTGTTGTCGGCGAGGATGCTACCGGCCTTGAAAGCGCCGTCCTCTTCAAACAGGACATTCATGGGGGATTTGCTGCAGAAGTGCGGTCTGGAATTATACCGCGCGGGGCCTGGCGCTCAGTCCAGGCCGGTACTGTCGATCACGGCATCGAGGTAGTCGTGCCAGCGCGAAAATGTGTGGTTGCCACCCGCAAGTACGGTCTGCCGCGAGCGTGGGTATTTCTCTACCGCCTGGCGGTAGTCGAGGATTTCATCACCCTCTTCGACCAGCAGCCAATAAGCGTCGTCGCGTTTGGGCGAGGCGATTTCAAGTGCGCGCATTTCGGCGATGTGGGCGGGCGTGAAGTCGAAGGCTTCGCCGGTGTACAGATTCTTTTGCGGACCGAGATAACGCTCCAGCGAGATGTGGGCGAGTACGGCGGGATTAATCAAGACAGCGCTGCGTACAAGATCGGGATGGTGCTCGCACAACCAGGTGGCATAGTAGCCACCGAGTGACGAGCCGACCACGGTGGTGTCCGGCACGAGTAGCGATTCAGCCAGGGCGATGGCGGCCTTGGGCGAAACCGGCAGCTGCGGGCAGACAAAGCTGTCGCCCAGCCCGCGCTGCGTCATCCGTTCATGCAGGTCCTGCGCCTTGCGCGAGGCCGGACCTGAGAGAAAGCCATGCAGATAGAGCAATCGCCCCATCAGTGGCTGGTCCAGTCGACGATGCCGAAGTGCCAGGTGGCGATGACGACGATACCGAAGGCGATGCGATACCAGGCGAAGGGCGTGAAGTCGTGATGGCTGATGAAGCGCAGCAGCCAGCGCACGCACAGAAAGGCCGACACGAAGGCGGCGATGAACCCGACCACCCACATACCCAGGTCATCGGCATTAAGCAGCGCCCGTTCCTTGTATAGCTCGTAGAAGGTGGCGATGCTCAGCGTCGGGATGGCGAGGAAGAAGGAGAACTCGGTGGCTGCCTTGCGCGACAGACCGAACAGCAGGCCGCCGATGATGGTGGCGCCAGAACGCGAGGTGCCGGGGATCAACGCCATGGCCTGGGCGAAACCGAGCTTCAAGGCGTCCGTCATGCTGAGGTCCTCGACATTGTTCACCCGGATGACGTGTTCGCGCTTCTCGGCCCACAGAATCACAAAGCCGCCTACGATGAAAGCAAGGGCGACG
>DATMTO010000235.1:0-8846 GCA_035564055.1 Rhodocyclaceae bacterium
GAGCCTTGATAGCTGCGCTCAGACGGCTCTTGTGGCGAGCAGCCTTGTTCTTGTGAACGATCTTCTTGTCAGCGATCGAATCGATCACGCCAACGGAGGCTTGATAGACGGCCTGGGCGGCAGCCTTGTCGCCAGCTTCGACGGCCTTTTGCACTTTCTTGATCGCGGTGCGCAGAGTCGAACGCAGGCTCATGTTGTGCGCGCGCTGCTTGACCGCCTGGCGGGCGCGCTTGCGAGCTTGTGCAGTATTTGCCATATCGAAATCCGGTTTAAAAATAGGTTGGTGAAACAAGCGAAGTCGGCGATTGTACAAGCAAAGCGAGCGTCGTGCAAGTGCTTTGGCAGTTAGTCAGTAAAACCGGCTAACATTGCGCCCAGTCAGCGCGTGCCGGCCCCTCTCCTGCAACCCCATTCCCCAGATGAACCTGCTCAAAGCCCTTGCCACTGTTAGCAGCATGACCTTGTTGTCCCGCATTCTCGGCTTTGTACGGGACTTCGTGATTGCCAGGGCCTTCGGAGCGGGACTTGCCACTGACGCATTCGTCGTTGCCTTCCGCCTGCCCAACCTGCTGCGCCGCCTCTTCGCCGAGGGCGCCTTCTCCCAAGCTTTCGTGCCCATCCTGGCCGAATACAAGAACAAGCGCGGCGAAACCGAGACGCACCAGCTCGTCAATCGCGTTGCCTCGCTGCTGTTCGTGATTCTGCTGGCAGTAACGGTACTCGGCATTATTGGCGCCCCCCTGCTGATCTACGCCTCGGCTCCCGGCTTCAGTAGCGATGCCGGAAAGTTCGAGCTCACGGTCCAGCTCACGCGGATCTGCTTCCCCTACATATTGTGCATGTCGCTGGTCGCGCTATCGGCCGGCGTGCTGAATACCTGGAGCCGTTTCGCAGTGCCCGCCTTCACGCCGGTGCTGCTGAACCTGTCCTTCATTGTCATGGCCCTGTTCGCCGCACCGTATTTCGAGCAACCGATCCTGACGCTCGGTTGGGCAGCCATTCTTGGCGGCATCCTGCAACTGGCGATTCAACTGCCCGCACTGGCTAGAATTGGCTTGCTGCCGCGCTGGGATTGGGCCCCTGCCGATGCAGGGGTACGCCGGATTCTCCGACTGATGGCGCCGGCCGTGCTCGGCGTGTCGATCTCGCAGGTATCCCTGCTGATAAATACCGTATTCGCCTCCTTTCTCGTTACCGGCAGCGTTTCGTGGCTGTATTACGCCGATCGCCTGATGGAGTTTCCCTCCGGCCTGCTCGGCGCAGCGCTCGGTACCATCCTGCTGCCCAGCCTCGCCAAGCTGCATGCCAGCAACCAGCGCGCCGAATTTTCCGCGCTGCTCGACTGGGGCATACGCCTCACGCTGATGCTGACCCTGCCCTGCGCACTCGCCTTCGCGATGCTTTCGGTGCCGCTGCTGTCGACGCTGTTTCAGCATGGGGCCTTCACAGCCGAAGACGTGTTGCAGACCCGCAGCGCGCTGATCGCCTACAGTGTCGGACTGACCGGCATCATCATGGTGAAGATCCTGGCACCGGGTTTCTACGCGCGTCAGGATATTCGAACACCCGTCAAGATCGGTCTGATGACGCTGGTGCTGACGCAGCTCCTCAATATCGTTTTCATTTACGGCCTGCACTTCGCCCACGCTGGACTGGCGCTTTCTATCGGCGTAGCCGCCTGTTTTAACGCGGGATTTTTGCTAATCGGACTGCGCAAGCGCGAAGCCTATCTGCCCCAGCCAGGCTGGGCGGCATTCGGCCTGCGCTTGTCTGTCGCGCTAGGCGCACTCGCGATCGCACTCTGGTTCGGCATGGGGACCGAAGCAGACTGGCTGAGCATGGGCAAGATCGAACGGCTCTGGCGACTGTCGGCTATCGTCGGCGGCGGCGTTGCTGTCTATTTTGTCGCCTTGTGGTTGGCCGGCATGCGCCTTGCCGACTTCAAGCGCAGGGGCGCCTAGCCCGGTCAATGCACGGAGTGTGAGACCGTCTCGGGCATCACGCTCTGTTGCAGACGGCTGAGACCGAACCCTGAGGCCTCGTCGCCGACGGCGACACCCCGCTCGTACCAGGCCTGGGCACGGCCGAGATCGCGCTCCAAGCCCTGGCCCTTTTCATAGAGCGCCCCGAGCCACGCATAGGCCGGCGTGTAACCGTGGTTGATGGCGTCGTACAGCAGCGCAATGCCGTGCGTCACATCGGTCTTGCCGTGACTGCCGGTGATCAGATAATGGCCGAGGATGGCCATGCTGCGCGCATCGCCGCGCTCCGCTACTTTGTTGAGCCAGGCATGCCCCAGCTCGACGTCATGCGGCAGATCGCGGCCGGCAAAATAGGCGTCGGAAATGCAGTTAGCCGCATTGTGGTAGCCGGCCTCGAAGGCCTCTTCGAGTACCTGCAGGGCGCGCTGCGGATCGGCGCCGCAGCCCTCGCCCGAGAGCAGCATCATGCCTACTGCCGCCTTAGCCGACAGCACCCCGTGCTCCGCGCCAATCGTCAGAAGCCGGAACGCCTCGGCCTTGTCCTCCGGTACGCCCATGCCGGACTGATACATCCAGCCGAGATTGCAGTGGGCGCGCATGTCACCCTGCTCGGTGGCGCGACGGTACCACTGTGCGGCTTCCTGAAAGTCCTGCTCGACCGCGATGCCGAGCGCATGCACCTTGCCCATATGGAACATGGCACCGCCGTGGCCCCCCTCGGCCAGGGCGCGGACCTTGTTGATGGCCTGAAAATAATGCAAGGGTTCGGGGTCGGCCTCCGTCATGCGGTCATAGCGCACCCGCGCCTCGTCGAGGTGGCGCGCCTTGAGCAGGCGATGGACGAGATAACAGGCGAAGTCACCGCGCGAAGTACTGGCCACGATCTCCGGCCAGATCAGGGCCTCGATCTCGCTGTCGTCGAACGCGTCGGGCCACCAGCGTTCGTGGCGCGTCAGGGCTTCGCTGAGACTGGTCATGCGCTGCGGTTCCTCGTTATGTGCAGATGATGCAGTGTAGCCAAGCCGGCGCCATTGAAAAAGGGGCGATTTTTGATCACCCCTTTTTCGCGTCGAATCAAAAGCCTGAAGACGCTATGCCACCAGGGGCACGATCAGCAAGGCGACGATATTGATGATCTTGATCAGCGGATTGACCGCCGGACCGGCGGTGTCCTTGTAGGGGTCGCCGACCGTATCGCCCGTCACCGCGGCCTTATGTGCCTCCGAGCCCTTGCCACCGAAGTGACCGTCCTCGATGTACTTCTTGGCATTGTCCCAGGCGCCGCCACCGGTAGTCATCGAGATAGCAACAAAGAGACCGGTAACGATGGTGCCCATGAGCACGCCACCCAGCGCACGGACGCCGGCACCTGGTCCCATCAGGCAATTCAAGGCCACCGCAGTGACAACCGGCACCAGTACCGGCAGCAAGGAAGGGATCATCATTTCCTTGATCGCAGCCTTGGTCAGCATATCGACGGCGCGCGAATAGTCCGGCTTAGCCGTGCCTTCCATGATGCCCTTGATCTCCGCAAACTGGCGGCGCACCTCGACCACGACAGCGCCGGCCGAACGCCCCACGGCTTCCATCGCCATGGCCCCGAACAGATAGGGAATCAGACCGCCGACAAAGAGACCGATGATGACGGACGGATCATTAAGGCTGAAGCTCACGCTCTTGCCCAGGCCTTCGAGGGCATGCGTGAAGTCGGCGAACAGCACCAGCGCCGCCAGGCCGGCGGAGCCGATGGCATAGCCCTTGGTCACCGCCTTGGTGGTGTTGCCGACCGCATCAAGCGGATCGGTCACCGCACGCACGCTGTCCGGCAGGTCGGACATCTCGGCTATGCCGCCGGCGTTATCGGTGATCGGGCCGTAGGCATCCAGCGCCACGACGATGCCGGCCATCGACAACATCGAAGTCGCGGCGATTGCAATGCCGTACAGACCACCCAGCGTATAAGAGGCCCAGATCGCCGCGCATACCGAGAGCACCGGCCAGGCCGTGGCACGCATCGAAACACCGAGACCGGCGATGATGTTGGTGCCGTGACCGGTGGTCGACGCTTCGGCGATATGCCGCACCGGCTTGAAATCGGTGCCGGTGTAATACTCGGTGATGACGACCATCAGACCGGTCAGCAGTAGTCCGATCACCGCGGCGCCGTACAGACGCATCTGACTGCCGCTGTTGCCGAGCAGATCGTCCGGCACGAAATGGGTAGTGATCGGATAAAAGGCGATCAGCGCCAGCACGCCGGCCACGGCCAGGCCGCGGTAGAGGGCGTTCATGATCTTGCCGCCCGCATTTGGGTCACTGTTGGCCTTGACGAAGCAGCAGCCGATAATGGAAGCGATGATGGAAAAGCCCCCCAGGACCAGCGGATAGAGCACCGCCACATCGCCGTGCCCCTTCAGCATCAGCGCCCCTAGCAGCATGGTGGCGACCATGGTCACGGCATACGTCTCGAACAGGTCGGCGGCCATGCCGGCGCAATCGCCCACGTTGTCGCCGACGTTGTCGGCAATCACTGCGGGATTACGCGGGTCATCCTCGGGAATGCCCGCCTCGACCTTGCCGACCAGATCGGCGCCGACGTCAGCGCCCTTGGTGAAGATGCCGCCCCCCAGTCGCGCGAAGATGGAAATCAGCGAGGAACCGAAGCCGAGACCGATCAGTGGATGGATGATGTGGTCAATCGAGGCATCCGGCGCTGCGGTGGCGCGCAGATAGGCGTAGTAACCGGCAACGCCGAGCAGACCCAGCCCCACCACCAGCATGCCGGTGATAGCGCCGCCCTTGAAGGCAACGTTGAGCGCCGGCGCAATGCCGTGCCGGGCCGCTTCGGCAGTCCGCACATTGGCGCGTACCGAGACGTTCATGCCGATATAGCCGGCGGCGCCTGAAAGTAGCGCACCAATCAAAAAGCCGATAGCCGTCGGCCAACCAAGCACAGGAACGAAACCGATCACCAGGAAAAGTACGGCGCCGACCACGGCGATGCTCGTGTATTGGCGGTTGAGGTAGGCCTTGGCACCTTCCTGAATCGCTGCGGCGATTTCCCGCATGCGCTCATTGCCATCCGGCTGGGACAGAATCCATTGACTCGATACGGCACCGTAGATGATTGCGATGACGGCACACGCAAGTGCAAACATAAGTTCGACTGCCATAGTTCCTCCTCCGTACTTTATTGGTTAGATCGTGACTTGCTCCTGTTTCATTGGTGGTGACTCAACTACTGCTGCATAGACAAACGCCTTCATGGTAGCAGGCGTTTGTTCATCTCTTAAATCTTGAAGTCTCCCGGCAGCTTCCTGGCCACCGAAACATTCTTCAGGCGCACATAGTCCGGCAAACCGTTCTTGTAGGGCGGCGCATCCTCGCCCTCGATCAGCGGCGCCAGATAACGGCGGCAAGCCTCGGTAATGCCGTAGCCGTCTTCGGTGATGAAGTCCTTGGGCATCTTCTTTTCGACATTGGCGACCTGAGCCAGCGGCGCTTCGACGATGTCCCACTGGTAGGGGCTGTCGGAGAGGCGACGAATCGCCGGCATCACGGCATTCTTGCCGGCGATGGCCATCTCGACAGCGGCCTTGCCAACGGCATAGGCCTGATCAACGTCGGTCTTGGAGGCAATGTGGCGGGCTGCGCGCTGCAGGTAGTCGGCCACGGCCCAGTGGTACTTGTAGCCGAGCTTGGCGTTGATCAGCGCTGCGATCTGCGGGCCGATGCCGCCGAGCTGGGCATGGCCGAAGGCGTCACGTGCGCCGGTCTCCGCCATCAGCTTGCCTTCCTTGTCGAGCAGGCCTTCGGAAACGCCGACGGTGCAGTAGTCGTACTTATAGACGGTTGCCTTGACGCGGGCAAGGAAACTTTCCTCGTCGAAGGGCACTTCCGGGAACAGCAGGATGTGTGGCGGATCGCCTTCCTTCTCCGCAGCCAGGCCACAGGCAGCGGTAATCCAGCCGGCGTGACGGCCCATGACTTCCATGACGAAGACCTTGGTCGAGGTACGCGACATCGAGGCCACATCGAAACCGGCTTCGCGCATCGAGGTGGCGACGTACTTGGCGACCGAACCGAAGCCCGGGCAGGTGTCAGTCAGCGGCAGGTCGTTGTCCACGGTCTTGGGCACATGGATGGCCTGCAGCGGATAGCCCATGGCTTCGGACAGTTGCGAAATCTTGTTGCAGGTGTCGGCCGAATCGCCGCCCCCGTTGTAGAAGAAGTAGCCGATGTCGTGCGCCTTGAACACTTCGATCAGGCGCTCATACTGCGCCTTGTGCTCGGTCAGGCTTTTCAGCTTGTAGCGGCAGGAGCCGAAGGCGCCCGAGGGCGTGGTGCGCAGCGCGGCGATGTCGGCGGCGGATTCGAGCGAAGTGTCGATCAGGTCTTCGGTCAGCGCACCGATGATACCGTTGCGGCCGGCAAACACCTTGCCGATCTTGTCGGGGTGAGCGCGCGCGGTTTCGATGACGCCGCAGGCGCTGGCGTTGATGACGGCGGTGACGCCGCCGGACTGTGCATAGAAGGCATTGCGTGGCATGTCTGTACTCTCAGTCTTGCGAATTCGTTTACTTTTGCATCCCCGCGTTCCGGAGATATTACATAACAAAGGGGGCCGCGCCCCCTTTGTTCATTTCAGTGCCGCGAAGGCGCGTGCAGTGATCTCGTCCACCGGCCCCTGGCCGCTGATCTTGCGGTACTGCGGCGCATTGGCTTCACCGGTCTCGGCCCACTTCGAATAGTAGGCAACCAGCGGCTTGGTCTGTGAGTGATATACGTCGAGACGCTTCTTGACGGTCTCTTCCTTGTCGTCCTCGCGCTGCACCAGATCTTCGCCGGTCACATCGTCCTTGCCTTCAACCTTGGGCGGATTGAACTTGACGTGATAGGTACGGCCCGAAGCCGGGTGCGAACGACGGCCGCTCATGCGCTCGACGATATCGCTGTCCGGCACGTCGATTTCGAGTACGAAGTCGATCTTGACGCCGGCTTCCTTCATGGCGTCGGCCTGCGGAATCGTGCGCGGGAAGCCGTCGAACATATAGCCGCTCTTGCAGTCGTCCTCCTTGAGGCGCTCCTTGACCAGGCCGATGATGATGTCGTCGGAAACCAGCTGGCCGGCGTCCATTACCGCCTTGGCCGCCAGACCCAGCGGGGTGCCGGCCTTGACGGCAGCGCGTAGCATGTCGCCGGTGGAAATCTGGGGAATGCCGAACTTCTCCTTGATGAAGTTCGCCTGAGTTCCCTTGCCCGCGCCCGGCGGTCCCAACAAAATCAAACGCATTGAATTGCTCCTGTCAAAATTGTTTTCGTATTCAGTTCGATGCTTGCGGCCACGGTACGCAAAAATGCCGCAGCGGTCAAAAACTCAGAAGAATCTGCGCACGCGCTCAAGATCCTCGGGCGTATCCACGCCCGGCGGCGGCGCACTGTCGGTCTCGACCACGGTAATGGCGTCGCCGTGCCACATCGCGCGCAATTGCTCCAGCGACTCCCAGCGTTCAACCGGAGCCGGCAACAGGCTGCTGTAGCGTCTCAGGAAACCGACGCGATAGGCATAGATGCCGATATGGCGCTGCAGATTGTAGTCGGCCGGCAATTCTTCGCGATCCAGCGCGAAGCCGTCGCGATGCCAGGGGATCGGGGCACGCGAAAAATAGAGGGCACGACCGTTCTGTGCCGTCACCACCTTCACCACATTCGGGTTGAAGGCGTCGGACGCGGTGTGGATAGCGTGGCTGGCGGTCGCAATCGAGGCGCCACTGTCCTTTTCCAGCGCCACGGCCACGGCATCGATCAGGGCCGGTGGAATCAGTGGCTCGTCGCCCTGTACATTGACGACGATTTCATCGTCGCCCCAGGCCATGTGCTCGACCACCTCGGCAATGCGGTCGGTGCCGCTGGGGTGGTCGGCGCGCGTCATCACCACCTTGAAGCCGTGCTGCATGACAGCGGCACGGATGTCCTGCTGGTCGCACGCAACGATGATTTCGCTGGCGCCGGACTTCTTCGCCGCCTCGGCCACGCGCACGATCATCGGCTTGCCGCCGATGTCGGCCATCGGCTTGCCCGGCAGGCGCGTCGAGGCGAACCGCGCCGGGATGACGACCCTGAAGTTAGGCATTCCCCCTTACCCCCTTTAGCTCCGGCATGACGCCCGTTCCGGGCATTAGCCTGCACTGAAACCGGCAAGCCGGTTTTCCAGGAAAGGGGGTAACCACGGTTCGGCCTGTAGCCTCCATGTTTTTCCCGAGTGCAGCCATCAGGCCTTCTCGGCCTCTTCAGCGCTCAGTTGGCGCGCTTCGGACTCCAGCATCACGGGAATATCGTCCTTGATCGCATAAGCGAGACGACACGGCCGGCACACCAGCTCACTCTGGGCTTTGTGATGTTGCAAAGGCCCCTTGCATACGGGGCAGACCAGAATCTCAAGCAGGCGCGCGTCCATTCAGCTTCTCCACGATCAGTTGATCCAGCCCGGGAGACAGTACCGCCGTCACCGGCAGCACCCATGCTTCGACGTCCGGAGCCAGTACTGCGCGCAATTTTACCGCATCCTTCTCGGTGCTCAGGATCACGCCAGCGCCGAAACCCAGTTCAGCCTTGCTGTAGACATGATGATCGGGAAACGCGTGTGCCTCGAACACCAGCCCCAGGGCCTTCAGATGATCGAAGAAGCGCTGCGGCTCGCCGATACCAGCCACCGCGTGCAAAGCGCGATCCTGCAAAGCGCTGGCCGGCAAGCGCTGCTCCGGCGCATGCAGATTAAAGAACTCCGTGCCTTCGAGGCGCATGGAGAAGACGGCAGCGGGCGAGCCGGCCGCCTCAATCGCCGCCAGCGGCGCATCGTTGAGC